>NZ_JBFUGA010000012.1:0-84745 GCF_056403155.1 Methylobacterium sp. P3_A11 | reverse complement strand
CGGTAGAGCGCGGCGTCTTCGGTCCCATCGCCGCGTCATGCACGAAGGCTCGCTTACGCCACTTCGCGACTGTCTTGGGGTTCAGTCCATGCTGGGCGGCAAGATCTTTGAGCGGAGCTTTCGATCGCTGTAGCGTTGCTCTGACCGCGTGCGTGGTCGTGGCGCAGCCGTGAAGAACCTGTCCCATAACGCCTCCCGGTGTGCGGCGGTTACAGCTAAATTGATGCCACCACACCGCGGGACTGCACAACTAGGGTTTGCGGCCGCGGCGATCACGGTACCCTGGCACAGCGACCGTCACGCTGTTCCCTCCTTCGCCGTGGTAGCGCGCGGCAACCGAAGCGTTTCAGCGTGCTTCACACTTTTGAAACGCTTCGCCTTCGAGCGAATGCGGCCGAAGCGAAGATCAAGGCGATCGAATGCAGCATCAGCGTTCGATCTTTCTGAAATTGCTGTCTCTGCCTCTACAGTTGCAGAGCGATGACATCATGAATTTCGAGATGGGCGACTCATTCGACTCGATTGCAAAGCGCTCATACTTGACAGCTTGGGTAGGATCTGACCGCTCAGTCGGGCCAGCGAGACGGTATCGGGTTCGCGAGCGCCCTGCTCTGCCTCACGCCCCTCGCGCGGAGGGCGACAGCATTCGCCACAGGCTCCGGTTCACCGCCGTGAGAACCAATCCCAGCCCGGAAAGGGACACCGCGGCAGCGATCAGCGGCAGCTGGCCGTAATCCGCGCCCAGGGTGAGGGCCGTACCACCGATCCAGGCGCCGGTGGCGTTGCCCAGGTTGAACGCGCCCTGGTTCAGGGTGGAGGCGAGGTTCGGCGCATCGCTAGCGGCCTCCACGACCCAGATCTGGAGCGGCGAGACCAGGGCGAAGACCAGACCCGACCACAGGACGATCACGGCCACCGTGAGCGCCGGATGATGCGCGACCGCCACCAGCACCAGCAGCGCCGCGACGATGCCCAGGAAGCTGCCGACGATCGTGGCCATGGCGCCCCGGTCGGCGAGATGGCCGCCCGCGAGGTTGCCGATGGTCAGCCCGAGCCCGGCAGCGAACAGAACTCCGGTCACACCCTGGGGCGTAAACCCGGTCACGCCGGTGAGGAACGGCGTGATGTAGGTGAACACCGTGAAGAAGCTCACCGACGACAGGGTTGAGATCAGCATCGGCCGCAGCACCGGCCAGCGGCCGAGCGCGCGGAACTCGCTGACGAGCCGGCCGCGCGTCCCCGGAAGGCCGGCGGGAACACAGAACTGGATCGCCGCCGCCGCCGCGAGCCCGATCCCAACAACGGCCCAGAAGGTCGCCCGCCACCCGGCGGCCTGCCCGAGCGCGGTGCCGAGGGGCACGCCGAGGACGTTGGCGAGCGTCAAGCCCGCGAACATCAGCGAGACCGCCTGCGTGCGTTTCTCCCGCGGAACCAGATCTCGCGCCACGACGGCACCGATCCCGAAGAACGCCCCATGGGCGAAGGCCGTGAGGATCCGCGCCGCCATCAGAAGGCCGTAGCTCGGCGCCACCGCGCAGCCGAGGTTGCCCGCGAGGAACACGCCGATCAGCGCAAGGAGCGCGGTCTTGCGCGGCAGGCCCGCGGTGGCGATCGCCACGATCGGTGCACCCACGACCACGCCCATCGCGTAGCCCGAAACCAGATAGCCGGCCTGCGGGATGGTGACGCCGAAGCTCTGCGCCACTTCCGGGAGCAGGCCCATGATCACGAACTCGGTGGTACCGATTCCGAAGGAGGCAACGGCGAGGGCGAGGATCGGCAGGGGCGGCACGGCAACATCCTTCGGCGCAGGCGGAGATCCGATGGTGCGGAGCAACATCGCACTGCGACGACGCTTGGATAGCTGTGATGGCGCGGCGCACAGTTGCGCGACGTGCAAGGGCCGCGGCGCGCGTGCCCGCCGACCGGCCGCTTCGCCCACTGTCAGGACGTGATTTTCGCCCCCGCCGAATCAACGGGCGACGGCACGATCGAGGCTGACGAGATGCGGGCAGGTTCCTGACGTCGTCGCGAAGTCATCCCGACCCGGCCACCGGGGGCAACCGACACCGAAGCGTGTTGACCGCAGGGTCGTTGCGCAGACCCGATGCAGTTCGGTCGTTCTTCTCGGAAAATCCCTGGACCGGCACCAACCTGAAGCTGTGCCGCCTGTCAGAATCCGAAGAATATTCCGATGGCCGATCCCCGGGATCTTCGGGTCGGGACGGCGCGTCAGCACGAGTCGTGTGGGACATCGGGACTGACGGGCACGTATTCAGTCACCGGCCAAATCAATCGAGCCGCCGCAGCAGAGGGGCACCCCGTCGCAGCCGCAATGCCGCTGGCGATGCCAGGCTATGCTTCGGACCAAGCCGCCCGCGGCTTCGCCGTCACGAAGTCGATTGAACCTGCTGCGCTGGGACAGACAGCTATTCGACCAAGACCTTCTTCCGGCCACGCGTCTTCGTGGCGGGCGCCGTCGCCATGTCCGGTACCGCCGTTGGCGCGATGCGATGCTTGCGACGCTGCTGTCCCAATCCCAGGGCACGGGCCAATTCGGACCGCTGCGCGGAGTAGTTCGCTGCCGTCATCGGATAATCCCGCGGCAACCCCCACTTCTCACGGTACGCCTCGGGCGTCAGCCCGCGCAGTGTCAGATGCCGACGGAGAGTCTTGTACGGCTTTCCATCCTCGAAGCTGACGATATGGTCAGCCGTCACTGATTTGCGGATCGTTGCCGTGCTCAACTTCTCGACGGGCGAATTGGTGGCCCGACCTTGAGTTGTCAGCGCACTCAATGCCGCATGGATGCCGCCGATCAATCCTGGAAGGTCGCCCGCGGGTACGGAATTATTCGACACGTAAGCGGCCACGATATCGACCGCGAGCTCGATGCACGCTCCGTGCTCGCCATCTGCGTTCTCACTCACGGCAAACCTCGAGAGTTACAATTACTTGAGTCGATCAATCCCTCTCGGATGCGATCGAATTCTCGGAGACTGTAACAGAGTATACGCAAACTCTCAATCGTATTTGCAGCGTGACAGCAAGACAGACGGAATGGGGCGATTCCCGGCGGTGAAGTCGGCGTTGACGGGGTGTTAACCATGCAGCCGCTAGCTTTCGTTAACCATGCGGCAGCCACTCGGAGGCGGCATGTCCTGTGACCTCCGGGCTGTGGTGCCGGAGATGTAGGCGGAGACCGGCATCAGGTGCGGACGGCGGCTGACCGGCGGGAACGGCAGAGGACGCGGCTCGCCATCGCGGCGCTGAGCCTTACGCTCACGGCGGTGCCCGCGACCGCTCAGCGGTTCGACGCCACGAGCCCCGTCACGGGACAACCCGACAATCCCGGCCTCGGCCAGGAGACGTCACCCAACGGCCTGCCGACCCTCAAGCGTAGCATCCCCGACGGTTTCACCCGCGACGAGGGCCGCAATGGCCTCGGTGGCGGAAACTCGGGCGGCGAGCAGACCGGCGGCGACAGCCTCCGCTCACCCCTGTCGCCTCCGATCCCGGCGCAGACTCGGGGGCAGCCGGGCCTGTCCCAGCTCGACACCCGCGTCACCACCGGTGGCCGGCAGACCGGCGGGTCGACGACGGCGCCGGCAAACCTGGCTCCGTCGACCCTCCTGCGCACCAGGGCTGCCCCGCCGCGGCGGATCGGTTCGGCCACGCGGCGGGTGACGCAGGATGTCACCCAGGTTCCGGCACCGTCCCTGCGCTTGACGCCGATCGTCCAGCAGCCGGTGGTCGGCGTTCCGAATCCGCAGGCGGTGATCCCGTTCCGGCCGGGGCTTCCGCTGCTGGCCATCACGCCGGCCCTCGGTCTTCTGACACCGGGTTTCATCCTCGGCACAGACCTCGCGCGCGCGATCCCCACCGATCCAGCCTTCGCGCCGATCGGCTATCAGATCGGCACCTTCACGGTGCTCCCGACCTTCGCGCAGAGCGTCGGTTACGATTCGAATCCGGACCAGACCAATCGCCAGCTCGCCAAGGGCTCGGCGGCTTTCCGCACCGACGCCACGGTCGATTTTCGGAGCAACTGGTCGTCGAGTTCGCTCCAGGGCTCGCTGCGGGGGTCATATCTGGAGACGCCCCAGAACGAGGCCGCGAGTCGGCCCGCGGCCGACGGCACCGTACGCCTGCGCATTGACGCGGACCGGGATCTCCACATCGATGCCGAGGGGCGGTTCCTGGTGGACACGCAACGCACGTCGAGCGCCAATCTTCAGGCGGTGACGGCCACGAGCCGGCCCCTTCTGGCCGTCTATGGCGGCTCGCTGGGCGCCACCGAGACGTTCAACCGACTGTCGGTGACTCTGCGCGGTTCAATCGACCGCTCCGAATTCGACAACGCACAGCTGGCCAACGGAACGACGGTCGATCAATCCGATCGGAACCTGAATCAATACAGCCTTCAGCTCCGCACGGCCTATGAGGTCAATCCCGATTTCAGCCCCTTCATCGACCTGCTCGGTGACACCCGCGTCTACGACCGGCGGATCGACGCCTCCGGCGTGCGCCGGGATTCGGACGGCATCGCCCTCGCCTTCGGGACCAGTATCGGGCTCGGGCGCGCGCTGACAGGCGAGGTTTCCGCCGGCATCCAGCACCGGACCTATGTCGATCCGACCCTACGCGACATCAACGCGCCGCTGCTCAACGCAGCCCTGGTCTGGGCGGCGAGCCCCCTGACGACCGTCCGGCTGACCGCGGCAACCGGCGTGACCGAGACGACGATCCCGGGCTCCAGCGGCGTCCTCACGGAGGTGGCGACCCTGGAAGTCCAGCACGATCTGATGCGCAACCTCTCGATCGTCTTGGGCGGCTCCTACCTCAAGAATGATTATCAGAACAGCACTATCCGGGAGAACGGCTTCTCAGCGACCGCACGGCTCGACTACCACTTCACCCGTTGGCTGACCCTGCGCGGCACTTATCTTTACCAGAAGATCGACAGTACCGTCGCGGGCTCGAGCTTCCGGGAAAACACGTTCCTGCTCGGATTGCGCGTAAATCCCTGATCGGCCCTAGAAGCGCTCTGTCCAGGGCCGCAATTCCAGTTCCGAAGTCCAGGCGCTCCGGTCCTGACGCAGCAGATCCCGGTAGGCTCGCGCGATGGCGTCGGGATCGAGATGGCTGTCCGGAGCCTCAGGCGGTTCGCCGCCGCGGGCCGGATTGCGGATGGCGCCGTCGATGACGACGTGGGCCACGTGGATGCCCTTCGGCTGCAGTTCCCGCGCCAGGCTCTGGCCGAGCCCGCGAAGGGCGAATTTCCCCATGGCGAAGGGCGCCGATTCGGCGAAGCCCTTGATGCTCGCCGAGGCACCGGTCAGCAGGATCGCTCCGTGCCGTCGTGGCAGCATCCGGCGCGCCGCGGCCTGCGCCACGAGGAATCCGCCATAGGCCGAGACCGCGAGCGATTCAGCCACCGCGACGGCATCCAGATCGGCGATCGAACCACGCAGCCGGCCGCTCGCATTGTAGACGACGACGTCCGGAGCGCCGCCGAGGACGGGCTCGAGGCGGGCGAACAGACTTTCCACTTCTTCCGGACGACTGGCGTCGCAGGCGTGCAGGGACACACCGGATTCCTCCGCCAGGTCCGCGAGCTTGTCGATGTTGCGGGCCGCGAGACCGATCTTCAGGCCATCGGCAGCCAGGAGCCGCGCCAGCGAGGCGCTGAGGCCGGAACCGGCCCCCACGATGAGAGCTCTGGAATAGGTCGGGATCATCGTGTGCTCCTCTGCGCGCCGGTGGAGGATGGTGGCGGGCGCGTCACGCTGGCGGGGGGTCAATCACGGCGCTGCGCGAAGAAGTCCCGGAGAAGGGCCGCCGCCTCGCGTTCACGGAAGCCACCGTAGACCTCTGGCGCGTGATGACAGGTCGGCTGGTCGAAGACCCGCGGTCCGTGCTCCACCCCACCGCCCTTCGGATCGGCGGCTCCGTAGTAGAGGCGCCGGATGCGCGCGAAGGAAATGGCGCCGGCGCACATCGGGCAGGGCTCGAGCGTGACATACAGGTCGCAACCGGTGAGCCGCTCATCGCCGATGGCGGCACAGGCCGCGCGGATCGCCAGGATCTCGGCATGCGCCGTCGGATCATGCAGACGCCGCGGCTGGTTGTGGGCGACGGCCAGCACGATCCCGTCCCGGACCACCACGGCCCCGACAGGGACCTCTCCGGCGGCGGCGGCGGCACGGGCCGCCGCGAAAGCGTGATCCAGCGCGGTCGCGGGACTGGACGGTCCGCGCCCAGGGTCGTGGATCGGATCGGCAGCCAAGGTGTTCTTACTCCATCGCCGGAATGGCCAGGGATCGGACAGACCCGCTGATTCACATCAATGTTAAGGGCTGGAACATTCGAGCGACCGTGACCGTTTCAGACACCAATGCGGCGCCGCCGCAGCTCGAACACAGGGACAACGCCATGAGCAGCACCACCGACAAGATCAAGGGCGTCGCCAACGAGGCTCTCGGAAAGGCCAAGCAGGGCATCGGCGACGTGACTAACAACGACAAGCTGAAGGCCGACGGCGCTGCCCAGGAACTCAAGGGCAAGGCTCAGGGCACTGTCGGCGATGCTAAGAGCGCTGTGAAGTCGGCGACCGACAAGCTCTGAGCACCGTATACGACCGGAACGGAACCCGCCTCAGGCGGGTTCCAGTCTCGTACCGACCCGAATAATGCGAGGATGCCATGATCGGTTGGGCTGTCACCTTTCTCGTTGTCGCTCTCGTGGCGGCGCTCCTCGGTTTCGGCGGCATCGCCGGCACGGCCATGGAAGCGGCCAAGATCGTCTTCTTCATCGCGATCGCGCTCTTCCTGATCTCCGCCGTCTTCGGCGTCATGCGCGGGCGCTCGCCCAGGCTCTGAGGTTCCGGTACTGGTCTGTGCGTCGAGGCGGTCCGAAGGGGCCGCCTTTTTGCGTTCAAGCTGCTGGCACGGGCTCAAGACCCGTCTCGCCTGCGCGGGGCGGCTCTGATAAGCCGCGGGCATGAGCGACATGCCGAACGACGATACGCCGGAGGGGGCTGCCCGTCCGGCCCCGGTTTCTCCTCGCAGCGAGAGCTGGACGCCGCCGACCGACGCGGGAACCGCCGAGGCGGCGCCTGACGCGGCCACGAAGGCTGCCGCCAAGCCGCGGGCCGCGCGTAAAGGCCCGCAGTCGGAGGCCGAACCATCCACCGGAGCCGAGGGATCGACCGAGACGCCCCCCGGTGAGCGCATCGCGAAGGCGATGGCGCGCGCCGGCATCGCCTCGCGGCGCGACGCGGAGGTTATGATCCTGGCGGGACGCGTCAGCGTCAACGGCGAGACGCTGGCCTCCCCCGCACGCAACGTCACCGAGACTGACCGTGTCCTGATCGACGGCGAGCCGATGCCGTCCCGGGAACGCAGTCGCCTGTGGATCTTCCACAAGCCCCGGGGCGTGGTGACTACGGCCCGGGATCCGGAGGGCCGCCAGACCGTGTTCGACGTGCTCCCCGAAGAATTGCCACGGGTGGTGGCCGTCGGGCGTCTCGACATCAACACCGAGGGCTTGCTGCTCCTCACCAACGACGGCGGCCTCGCCAAGGTCATCGCACATCCCGATACCGGTTGGCTGCGACGCTACCGCGTCCGCGCCCACGGCGACACCGACCAGGCGCAGCTCGACAAGCTCGCCAAGGGCGTGACGATCGACGGGATGGAGTACGGCCCGGTGGAGGCCACCCTCGACCGCGTCCAGGGCGACAACGTCTGGCTGACGCTCGGCCTGCGCGAGGGCAAGAACCGTGAGGTCAAGCGAATCCTCGAGCATCTCGGGCTCTCGGTGAACCGGCTGATCCGGCTCTCCTTCGGTCCATTCCAGCTGGGCGACCTCGAGGTCGGACTGGTGGAGGAGGTGCGCACGCGCGTGCTGAAGGATCAGCTTGGCAAGAGCCTCGCCGAACAGGCGGAAGTGGATTTCGACAGCCCGGTGCGGGAGCCGATTCCGCCCTTCGGCGGACCGCGCACGGACGGCCGCGATGCGCAGCCGGCGCCGAACCGGCGCAACGCGGCCCGTCCTGCGCCGACGCCGCGCGTCTCGACGGGCGGTACCGGCCCCGGGCCGCGCAAGTCCAGCTGGCGCGACGACGAGGGCGAGAAGCCAAGGGGTACGCGTGTGCCCCGTCGGGGCGGCGATCCCAGGGCCGCCCAGGCGGCCGCGGCGGAACGCGGCCGCGAGCGCGTCGGCTCGATCCGTGCCGGCGAGCGCAGAGTCATCGTGGAGCGGCTCGCGGCCACGCCGGTGGAGCCCGCCCCCGCCGAGAAGCCCCGCCGTCGCTTCGCCGACAACGCGACCTCCGAGCGGCCACCGCGCAACGCCTTTCCACGCCCCGATCGCGGTGCGGACACGCGCGGTGCAGACTCGCGCAACGCCCGCGATCGACCGCGCCGGGAAAACGCGCGCGCCGAAGGGCCACGGAGCGATACGCGCTTCGACGAGCGTCGCAGCGGGAAGCCGGAGGGCCGGCGCGACCGACCTTTCGAGGCCGGATCGAGCGAAGGCGCATCGCGCAAACCGGGCGGATTCCGCGGACCGAAGCCGGCGGCTGGTGGCGGCAAACCGGCTTTCGGTGGTCCCAAGCCGGGCGGTGCTCGTCCGGGCGGTTCCCGTCCCGGCGGCAAGCCGGGCGGCTTCGCCAGCAACGGATCCGGCAAGGGTGGCGCCCGGCCCGGCGGCCGACCCGGTGCTCCGCGCGGTGGTGCCAAGCCCGGCGGCGGTGGGCGGTCGCCGCGCGGACCGCGATGAGGATCGTCGGCGGTGCGTGGCGGGGACGCAAACTCGCGACGCCGCGCACCGACGCCATCAGGCCGACATCGGACCGGCTGCGTGAATCGTTGTTCAACATCCTGGCGCACGCCTATGACGACGCCGTCGTGGGTGCCCGGGTCCTCGACCTGTTCGCCGGCACGGGCGCCCTCGGTTTCGAGGCCCTGTCGCGGGGGGCGGCCACAGCACTCTTGGTTGACGAGGGCGCTGAGGCCCGCGCGGTCATCCGCGCCAACATCGAGGCTTTCGGCGCTGAGGGCGTGACCCGCCTGTTCCGGCGCGATGCGACGCGGCTCGGGCCGGCCGCGACGGCGGGCACCTTCTCCCTGGTTTTCTGCGACCCGCCCTATGGCCGCGACCTGGCGCCACGCGCCCTCGCGAGCGCCGCCGCGGGTGCGTGGATCGAGCCTGGCGCGCTGGTGGTGGTCGAGGAAGCCGAAACCGTAGCCTCCGTCTGGCCGGCCGGTTTCACCGAGCTGGAGCGACGCGTGTACGGGGAAACCGCCGTGGCGATCGCCCGCTTCACGGCCTGAGCCGCGCCTGCGGCTACTCGACCGGCGCCGTCGTCGGGACGTCCAGTTCCGGCCCGAAATGGATCGCCAGCCAAACGGTAGGCGTGTCAGTCCACTCCACCCGGTGCCGGCGATGCGGCGCGATCAGCACGGCATCGCCGGCGGCAAGACTACGGGGGCCGGGCTCATCGGCGAAGCGCAAATCCGCCGCACCCGCCAGGATGGCGACCCATTCGGAATGCGGTTGATCGTAGTGGAAACCGGGCGGGCTCGCTTGGCCGGTCGAGACGATGCGTTCCACGCGCAGGCCGGGCGCGGAGACCAGAACCGACACGATCTCGTCGGTCTCGTCGTGCGGCAGATAGGCCAGAAGATTGGTCACGGGCGTCGGGGTTGCGGCCATGGTCTCCCCGCTCGATCCGTTCCGCGATGGCTCTATGCCGCGCGTCAGGCTTTTCCGGAAGCCGCGGCTCCCTGATGGGCGGCCTCGTCAGCCGGCTTAGTCTGACCGATCCGCGCTGCGGATTTCACGAGCGACAGCACGTCCCGACGCATCTGCTCGTCGGCGATCTGATTGTAGGCCCGGAGAAGCTCGACGGCCCCGGCGACCCGCAGCAGCGTCGGGCCGTTCTCCGTGACCGCCTCGGGCTCCGGCTCGAAGAAGCTGGAGACCGGGACGCCAAGCCGCTCGGCGATCGCCTGCAGGCGGCCGGCCCCGACCCGGTTCTTGCCGGTCTCGTACTTCTGGACTTGCTGGAAACTGACGCCCAGCGCGCTGGCCAGGGCGGACTGGCTGAGCCCGTTGGCGGCCCGAAGGAACGCGATGCGGCTGCCGACCCCGTGATCGATCGCGGTAGTCTGCTTCGGCTTGGGGGTTGGGTTGGCCATGGTGGGTAGTCCGGATGTTCTGGCTGTTAGCAGGCTTGCTCGCCCGGATTGCGGGCGCCAATCACAACCAACAGGTGCAACATTAGGCGTCCGAGATCCAGAGCTGTCGCCTGTTAGTGCCACAGATCAGCCACGCGCGCAACGAATGGTTACGCTATCGAAATCTTAGGTCGCGAAGTCGGCCGCCCCGCCCCTTCAGTCGCCACGATGATAGCGCCACAAATACGGACGACGATCAAATAAAAGTGAGCAGATTTATCTAATCATCGACTTTCGAAAACTGTGGGGCGCTATTCGGTGCCCTGCGACGCGTCGGTTCGCCCGAATGGATCCCTTGCGTCCGGACCGGCAAACGGCCGCTCGATCCCGGCTTTCCTGCCGCCTGAATTCACGCCGCCGGACCGAGCCACGCGGTCACGATTCGCAACTGTTCGTCGTCCAGCAGCGCCGGCGCGTGACCGCAATCCGGGATATCGACCCGCTCGGTGGGTGGACCGCGCCGGGTCATCTCGTCGGCCGTGGCGGCGAGCAGCAGCTCCGAGCGTTCCCCGCGCAACAGCAGGACGGGACAGGAGATCGCGTCCCAGTCGCGCCACATGCTGACGCTGTAGACCCGCCCGGGCCGGAACGCGTCGCCGATGCCGGGATCGTAATGGGGCCGCCAGCCACCGTTGGGTTCCGGGAAGAAGCTGTGTTTGGCGATGTGGCGCCATTGCTCGTCGGTGAGCGGCCCGAACGCGCCCAGCACGGTGCGCAGGCGCGACTCGCCCGAGGCGAGGTTGTGGTGCAACCGCGGCGCATCGCGCAGGCGTGAGCCGATATGCCGGATCGGCGCCCAGGGCAGGAACGGGCCGATATCATTGACCACCATCCGGCGGATGGGAGAGCGGGCCGCGGCGGCGAGGACCATGCCGGTCAGGCCGCCGAGGGAGGTGCCGACCCAGTCGATCTTCCCGACGATCCGGAGATGGGCGATGAGCGCCGCCATGTCGGCGGCGTATTGCGGCAGGCCGTAGAGTTCCGGGTCCTTCAGCCATCCGCTCAGGCCGCGCCCGGGCAGGTCCGGGCAGACCACTCGGTATCCCAGCTTCGCCAGCCGGTAGCCGAGGGCGTCGAAGTCCCGGCCCTGGCGGCTGAGACCGTGGACGCAGACGACGACGTGCGGGCTGTCCGGATCACCCCACTCCACGTAGGCGATGCGATGGAAATCGTGCGGCGCGTAGGCCTGGAAGTGGCCGGTCCGGAACGGCACGTCGGCACGGCTCAGGTCGTCGAGGCGCGGCACCGGTGCTGTGGCGGTGCCCTGTCCCGCGGCGTGGATGTTCACGGCGTCTCCGACCGCGCCGCGGCCTCGCGCGCGAGGCGGCTGGTGGTCTGATGAAGATCGACCATCTGGTCGGTGAACCGGCGTGACTGCTCCTGCAGGAACGCCATGTTCAACGCCGCTATTTCCCGGACGTCAGCCGCCTTGGCGATCCGGTCCGCGAAGTCGAGGTTGGCCCGGACATTCGTATCCGAGGCCACGAGCATGCGGTGGGCGATCTCACGCATCGCCGCCATGGCGTGGACGGCGTTATCCTCGAAGGCGTTGTAGAGCCGCGCCCCGGCGGTCTCCCACTGCTCGCGCATTCGGCGTGCGCCGGCGACGTTGCTGTCGGTGAGCTGGTGGGCGGTGTCACGGCTGGAGCCCAACACGGAGCGCCATCCCTCGAAACTCTGCGTCACGGACGATTCGAAGGCGTTCAGCGCCATCTCACCGGCCTCGGCGAGGCTCTCGTACGCCTCGCGCGCCCGTGCGACGCCGCTCTCGGCCATGGCGCGCCCGGCCCCGGTGGAGACCATCGGCAGGTTGTCGTTCCCCACTATCGTCTTCCCCTGTCGGCCTGTCGCGCCCGACCCAACCACAACGTGGCTCGGAGAACCGGCATCCGCCAGGGTTGCGTCGCCGTCAACAGGGCTCGGTGACAGATCGCGCGCGTGACGCCGCCCATCGCCGCGCCGCCGATTGACAGGCGGTACGGCCGCGAAATCATCCTGGGGTGGAGCGCACGCCACGCCCGACGCCTGATCAGAAGGCCCAACGATGACGGAGACGCCTCCGATTTACGCCGAGAGGTTCGAGACCGGCGATCACCCGTTCGAGGTCGGTCTCGGCCGCAGGCCGGCCAACGACGTCCCGCTGACCCCGGCGAGCCTGCTGGCGCGCGCCGCCGCCGCCGCCGGCGCGAGAGTCGCGGTCGTCGACGGCGCGCGGCGCCTCACCTACGCGGATCTCTACGCCCGCTGCCGTCGCCTCGCCGGCGGCCTGGCCGGCCGGGGAGTCGGGCGGCTCGATACCGTGGCGATCCTGGCGCCGAACGTCACGGAAATGATCGAGGCCCATTTCGCCGTGCCCATGGTCGGGGGGGTCCTGAACCCGCTCAATACTCGCCTCGACCCAACGACGATCGCGTTTTCGCTCCGGCACGGCGGCGCTCGGGTCCTGATCGTCGAGGCCGAGTTCGGCGCGCTGGCCGCGAAGGCGCTCGCCGAACTCGGCGAGCCCGTCCTGGTGGTGGCGATCGGCGAGACCGGCATCGACGGGGCGCTGCCCTACGAGATGCTGCTGGCCGAGGGCGATCCGGACTATGCCTGGAAAGGCCCGACGGACGAGTGGCAGTCGCTCTGCCTGCTCTACACATCCGGCACGACCGGCGACCCGAAGGGCGCGGTCTACAGCCATCGCGGCGGCTATCTCCAGGCTCTCGGCAACGCCGTCACCTTCGGGCTCACCGCCGACAGCGTCTATCTCTGGACGCTTCCCATGTTCCATTGCAGCGGCTGGTCGTATCCCTGGGCGAGCGTCGCCGCCTGCGCCACGCAGGTCTGCCTGCGCCGAGTCGAGCCGGCGGCGATCTTCCGGCTGATCGCCGAGCATGGCGTGACACATCTCTGCGGCGCGCCGATCGTCCTGTCGATGATCGCGCACGCGCCGGCCAACAACCGCAGGCCGTTCCCCCAGCGCGTGCGCTGCGCGGTCGGCGGCGCGGCCCCGTCCTCGACGATCATCCGCACCATGGAGGAACTGGGCTTCCAGGTGACGCACCTGTACGGCGCGACCGAGAGCTACGGCCCTGCGACGGTCTGCCTGGCGCAGCCGGACTGGACGGACCTGGACGATCCCGAGCGCTACGCCCGCATGGCCCGCCAGGGCGTGCCGCTGGCGACCCTGGAAGCCCTGTGCGTGGCCGATGCGGCGACGGACGCGCCGGTGCCCCGGGACGGCATGGCCGTTGGCGAGATC
Organism: Methylobacterium sp. P3_A11; assembly: GCF_056403155.1. Lineage (NCBI taxonomy): Bacteria > Pseudomonadati > Pseudomonadota > Alphaproteobacteria > Hyphomicrobiales > Methylobacteriaceae > Methylobacterium > Methylobacterium sp. P3_A11. The sequence continues at coordinate 71,257 of NZ_JBFUGA010000012.1, read as the reverse complement.
CGCCTGCGCGGCAACACGGTGATGAAGGGGTATCTCAAAAATCCGGACGCCACCGAGCAGGCGCTCGCCGGCGGCTGGTATCGGACCGGCGACCTCGCGGTCTGGCACCCCGACGGCTCGGTCGAGATCAAGGACCGGGCTAAGGACATCATCATCTCCGGCGGCGAGAACATCTCCAGCCTGGAGGTCGAGGAGGTGCTGATGCGCCACCCTGCGGTGATGCTGGCGGCCGTGGTGGCGCGGCCGGACCCGACCTGGGGGGAGAGCCCCTGCGCGTTCCTGGAGATGAAGCCCGGCGCCTCCCCGCCGAGCGAGCAGGACCTGATCGCGTTCTGCCGCGAGCGGATGGCCCGATTCAAGGTGCCGAAGACCGTGGTGTTCGGGCCGCTGCCGAAGACGTCGACGGGCAAGATCCAGAAATTCGTGCTGCGCGAACAGGCGCGGGCGCCCTGAGCCGCGCCTGTTCGCGGCGGTCGCTACAGGCCCGAGACGAGGTGGCCGCCATCAACCGCCACGACGCTGCCGGTCATGTAGGACCCCGCCTCCGAAGCGAGCAGCAGGAGCGGTCCGTCGAGTTCGGCGGCCTCCCCCAGACGGCGCTGCGGCACGCGCTTGATCAGCGCCCGGCCGGCTTCGGACTCGAAGAAGGCGTCGTTCAGCTCGGTCTTGATATAGCCCGGTGCCAGGGCGTTCACGCGGATGCCGTAGCGCGCCCATTCCAGTGCCAGGCTCTTGGTCAGCTGAACGACCGCGGCCTTCGAAGCCGCGTAGGGGGTCAGGCCGCCCGCAACCCGCAGACCCAGGATCGAGGCGATGTTGACGATGCTGCCACCCGCGCCGTTGCGGACCATGCGCCGTCCGGTGGCCTGAGCGACCAGCCAGACGCCCTTGAGGTTGGTGTCGAGGACCGCGTCCCAGGAATCCTCGTCGAGGTCGAGGGCCGGCTTCGTGGCCGTCACGCCGGCATTGTTCACCAGGACCGCCACGGGACCGAACCGCGCCTCCGCGGCGTCGAGCGCCCGCTCGACGCTGCCGGCGTCGGTGACGTCCATGACGATCGCGTGGGCCTCGCCGCCTTCCGCCTCCATCCGCGCGACCGTCTCGGCCAGGGCATCGGCGCGGCGCGCCCCGAGGGACAGACGCGCCCCAGCCCGGGCCAGCGTCCCCGCGAAGTGACGGCCGAGGCCGCTGGAGGCGCCGGTTACCAGGACGTGGCGGCCGGCGAGATCGAACGGGCCGGACATCTCAACGCACCGTCGCGGCGGCGGGCGCCGCATGACGGAGTCGCGATCCGGATCCGTCGGCGCGTTCCTGGCATGTGGCGGCGGGTGTCGCGTCGGTGATGACGATATCGCTCATGGTTCCGAGCCTCCCCTTCCCGCGCCGGCCTTTCGGGACGGCCTGATCGCCGGTCCGCGGACCGTGTTTGCATCGCCCGTTGTGGACCGGGCGCCTCCGCGCCGCCAGCGGGATCGGCACCGGGACGCTAACGGCGACCGAACAGGCGTTCGATGTCGGCGAGCTTGAGTTCGATTGAGGTGGGCCGGCCATGATTGCACTGGCCGGAGTTGGGCGTCACCTCCATCTCGCGCAGGAGCGCGTTCATCTCCTCAGGCCGGAGGCGCCGGCCGGCGCGGATGGAGCCGTGGCAGCTCATGCGCGACAGCACGGCATCCAGGCGCCGCCCGAGCGGTCCGCCCTCGGCGGCCGGGGCGCCCCCCTCCTCCTCGCCGCTCGCCTCCAGGGCGTCGAGGATGTCGGTGACGAGATCGCGCACCGAGGCACCGATCAGCGCGGCCGGGACCTCGCGGACCAGCACCGCGCCGGGTCCGAACGCCTCGATGGCGAGACCCAGGCGGTCGAGGTCCGGGGCGGCGGCGACGAGCCGGTCAGCCTCCTCGGGACTCATCTCGACGACGTCAGGGATCAGGAGCCCCTGCCGGGCGATGCCGCCCGCTTCCCGCTCGGCCTTCATCCGCTCGTAGACGAGGCGCTCGTGGGCCGCGTGCTGGTCGACGATGACGACGCCGTCGCGGGTCTGGGCGAGGATGTAGGTCTCATGGATCTGGGCGCGGGCGGCACCGAGGGGGTGGTCGAGCCCCTCGGCGGCCTCGAAGGCGGCCCGGGTGTCCGCCCGGGGTGGGGCCATCTCGTAAGGCGGCTCCGGCGGCGCGAAGGCCGCCTGGGGCGCTTCGCCGAAGCCCGTCGGATCCGTGAGCGCCGGGTCCGGCGCCGGGCGCCACGCGGCGGCGGCCTGCCGGTAGCCGGAGGGCGCCCCCACCGAAGGCGCGCCGGCGGGGAACAGGCCCGGCCGGGTCGGCTGGAACAGGCTCGGCGCGGCAGCGCCGCTGTGGATCCCGAGCGGTGGGCCGGACGGACGCAGGGCGTCGAGGGTCCGGGCGCCGCCGGTGGTGGCCGAGCGGGCGCCGCCCCGGCGCAGGGCGTCGTGGATCGCGCTGACCATCAGCGCCCGCACGAGGCCCGGCTCGCGGAACCGCACTTCTGTCTTGGCCGGATGGACGTTGACGTCGACCAACTCGGGATCGCAGGCGATGGCGAGGCCGAGCACCGGATGGCGGTCGGAGGCCAGGGTATCGGCATAGGCCCCGCGCACCGCCCCGAGGAGCAGGCGGTCGCGGACCGGGCGGCCGTTGACCGCAAGATGGATGTGGGTCCCGGCCCCGCGGTGGTAGGTCGGCAGGCCGATATGGCCGGTCACCGCGAGCCCCTCCCGGGCCAGGGAGACGGGAAGGGCATTGGCGGCGAAATCCGGCCCGAGCACGGCGGCGAGGCGGCGCAGAGCCGCGTCCGGTCCGGCCTCCGCTGGCAGCACGAGGGGCTGCCCGGCATCGGCACGCAGCGTGAAGCGGATGCCCGGCTGGGTCACGGCGAGGCGCCGCAAGGCCTCGGCGATGGCGGCGTTCTCCGCCCGGTCGGATTTCAGGAACTTGAGGCGGGCCGGCGTCGCGGCGAACAGTTCGGTCACCTCGATCCGGGTGCCGCGCTGGGCCGGTGCCGGGCGCACCTGACCCTTCAGCCCCGCTTCGACAGTCAAGGTCGCCCCGGCCTCGGCCTCCCCGGTCCGGGTCACGATGGCGAGCCGCGACACCGCGCCGATCGACGGCAGGGCCTCGCCGCGGAAACCGAGGGTGTCGATCGCCGTGAGGTCGCCCGCCGGCAGCTTCGACGTGGCGTGACGCTCGACCGCGAGATCGAGGTCGTCCGGGCTCATGCCGCGGCCGTCGTCGACCACGCGGATGAGCCGACGGCCGCCGGCCTCGACGGTGACCTCGATGGTCTGAGCCCCGGCATCGACGGCGTTCTCGACCAGCTCCTTCACGGCCGAAGCGGGACGCTCCACCACCTCGCCCGCCGCGATGCGGTCGACGAGCACGGGATCGAGGAGGCGGACCGACGGCGCTGACGGGGATGCGGACATTGCCGCCGAGAATAGTCCCTGCACGGCGGCGATCCAATCGCCGCGTTGGGGGATCGCGGCCGCTCAGGCGCGCCGCGTCGAGCCGCCCAGGGAGATCCGGCCCGCGCCACCGCCCCGCGCCCCGTGGCTCGGCGCCGCGTAGGGTCTGCGGGACAGATCGTAGAGGGCGGTTCCGACGAGCCCCGCGGTCCGGCGCAGGCTCGTGCCGTCGCAGGTCGCCGCGACGCGGACGCCGAGCGCATGGGTGTGGCTGCGGCCGTAGAGCCAGACCGCGAGCCGCGCCCGGGTCGCTTCCGGTATGCCGTCGAGGAGGTATGCGGCCCCATCCGGATCCGCCTTGATCAGGCGGCCGACCACGTCCGGCGCGACGGGGCAGTCGAGGGCGGGATCGTCGATGCTGAGCGCGCGGTCGTGCGTCATGGCGGTCCCTGACAACCGAGGAGCGTCAGGGTGGGGTCTGTTGGTTAACGAAGTGTGACCGCGCCGGCCCATCGAGCCGCCGGCGCGGATCCGGCGCTACAGTGGCCGGCGGATCAGCCGGGCGATCAGGCCGACGATGCCCTCGCGGAAGAGCAGCACGCAGAGCACGAACACGCAGCCCTGGATGATCGTCACCCAGGCGCCGAACTGCGCGAGGTAGGTCTCCATGGTGACGATCACCAGCGCGCCGACGATCGGCCCGAACACGGTGCCCATGCCGCCGACGAGGGTCATCAGCACCACCTCGCCCGACATCGACCAGTGGACGTCGGTGAGCGAGGCCAGCTGGAACACGATCGCCTTGGTGGAACCGGCAAGCCCGGCCAGCGTCGCCGAGAGAACGAACACCGCGAGCTTGTACTGGCTGGCCCGGTAGCCCAGCGAGATCGCCCTCGGCTCGTTGTCGCGGATCGCCTTCAGCACCTGCCCGAAGGGCGAGTGGATGATGCGGTAGATCAGCAGCATCCCGGCCATGAAGATCACGGCGACCACGGCGTACATCGCCCGGTCGTCCGCGAGGCTGAACGTGCCGAACAGCGCCCCGCGCGGCACCGCCTGGATGCCGTCCTCGCCGCCCGTGAACTTCGCCTGCAGTGAGAAAAAGAACACCATCTGGGCGAGCGCCAGGGTGATCATCGAGAAGTAGATACCCTGCCGGCGGATCGCCAGAGCGCCGAAGACCAGACCGAGCAGCGCCGCCGTGACGGTCCCGCTGAGGATCGCGAGTTCCGGTGTGAAGCCGAGCTGCTTGGCCGTGTAGGCGCAGAGGTAGCTCGCCATGCCGAAATAGGCGGCGTGACCGAAGGAGAGCAGGCCGCCGTAGCCGAGCAGCAGGTTGAAGGCGAGCGCGAACAGCGCGAAGCACAGAACCTTCATCAGGTAGACGGGGTACAGCACCAGCGGCGCCACGATCAGCAGCACGGCGATGCCGACGAAGATCAGGCGATGCAGCGCCTTGTCGTCGCGGCTGGTCGGCAGCGCTGCGGCGATCGGGGCGGCGTCGAGGGCGGCGGTGTCGGCCATGAAAATCGTCCCTCAGATCGCGATCAGGCCGCGCGCCCGAACAGGCCGGCGGGTTTGACGAGGAGCACCACCACCATGATCACGAAGATCACGGTGGCCGAGGCCTCCGGATAGAACACCTTGGTCAGTCCCTCGACGAGGCCGAGGGTGAAGCCCGTGATCACCGAGCCGAGGATCGAGCCCATGCCGCCGATGACGACGACGGCGAAGACCACGATGATGATGTCGGCGCCCATGTTGGGGTTCACCGAATAGATCGGCGCGGCAAGCACCCCGGCGAAGCCCGCGAGCGCGACGCCGAACCCGTAGGTCAGGGTCAGGAACAGCGGCACGTTGACCCCGAAGGCCTGGACCAGCGTCGGGTTTTCGGTGGCGGCGCGAAGGTAGGCGCCGAGCTTGGTCTTCTCGATCACGAGCCACGTGGCGATACAAACGACGAGCGAGGCGACGACCACCCAGGCCCGGTAGTTCGGGAGGAACATAAAGGGCAGGCGCTGGCCGCCGGACAGTTCCGCCGGGATCGCGTAGGGGAGCCCGGAGACGCCGTACTGGTTGCGGAACAGGCCCTGGATGATCAGCGCGAGGCCGAAGGTCAGGAGCAGGCCGTACAGGTGGTCGAGCTTGTAGAGCCGGGCGATGAGCACCCGCTCCAGCACGATTCCGAAGGCCCCCACCACCAGGGGCGCGAGCCCCAGCGCCCACCAGTAGCCGAGGCCGAAATAGGTGAGCAGCATCCAGGCCACGAACGCGCCCATCATGTAGAGCGCGCCGTGGGCGAAGTTGATGATGTTCAGGAGGCCGAAGATGATCGCCAGCCCCAGCGACAGGATCGCGTAGAACGAACCGTTGATCAGGCCGAGCAGCAGTTGCCCGAACAGGGCCTGCATCGGCACACCGAAGATCGTGGTCATGGCCGTACTCCGCGCCCCGATCGCATGCTCAGCCCTTCACGAGGGGGCAATTGCCCTCATTGAGCGGCCGGAAGACCTGATCGCCCGGGATCGTCTCGAGCTTCTTGTAGAGATCCCACTCGCCCTTCGACTCGGCGGGCTTCTTGACCTCGAACAGGTACATGTCGTGGATCTTGCGGCCGTCCGCGCGGATCACGCCCTTGCCGAACAGCGGGTCGTCGGTGGGCATCGCCTTCATCTTGGCCACCGCGGCGGCGCCGTCGGCGGTCGACTTCAGCTCGGCCACAGCCTTCAGGTAATGGAGCACGTCGGAATAGACGCCGGCATGGTTGGCGGTGGGCTTCGAGCCGCCCTTCATCTGCTTGGCGAACCGGTCCGAGAAGGCGCGGGTCTGGTCGTTCAGGTCCCAGTAGAACGGCTCGGTCAGCACCAGCCCCTGGGCGACCTTGGTGCCGAGCGAGTGCACGTCCGACGAGAAGACCAGGAGGCCGGCCAGCGCCTGCCCGCCCTCGGTGATGCCGAACTCGCCGGCCTGCTTGATCGAGTTGATCGTGTCGGTGCCGGCATTGGCGAGACCGATCACCTTGGCGCCCGAACCTTGCGCCTGGAGCAGGAAGGACGAGAAGTCCGAGGTCGGGAACGGGGTCTTCACCGAGCCCACGACCTTGCCGCCGTTCTTGGTGATGACCGCGCTGGTGTCGCGCTGGAGGGTCTGGCCGAAGACGTAGTCGGCGGTGAGGAAGAACCACGAAGTACCGCCGCGCTTCACCATGGCGCCGCCGGTGCCGTTGGCGAGCGCCACCGTGTCGTAGACCCAGTGGATGGTGTTCGGCGTGCATTGCGGGCCGGTCAGGTCGGCCGTGCCGGCGCCGGTGTCGATGAAGACCTTGTTCTTCTCCTTGGTGACCTGGCTGATGGCGAGCGCCACCGAGGAGGTCACGCCGTCGGTGATCATGTCGACGTTGTCGCGGTCGTACCATTGCCGGGCGATCGCGGCACCGACGTCCGGCTTGTTCTGGTGGTCGGCCGAGACGATCTCGACCTTCAGGCCGTGCTGCTCCGGCTTGAAGTCCTCGAGGGCGAGCTTCGCGGCGACCACCGAGCCCTCGCCGCTGATGTCGGAATAGGCGCCCGAGCGGTCGCCGAGGATGCCGATCTTCACGTTCGTCTGTGCCGCCGCGGTACCCATCATCAGGGCTCCGGCGAGGGCGGCGAGGGTCACGGGCCGGGCGATACGTCCGAACATTGCGTTTTCATCCTCCGGCGGCGCGGCAGATCTTGCCGGCCGAGTATCGAGACGCCGATTGCTGGCGATTCTAGCTTCTTCAGGTGCGGGCTTCAGACGCCGAGATAGGCGTGCAGCTTGTCGATATTGGCGTCAAGCGCGTCGTTGGGGATCATATCGACCACCCGCCCCTGCTCGATGACGAAATGCCGGTCCGCCAGCGTCTGGGCGAAGCGAAAGTTCTGTTCGACCAGCACGATCGTGTAGCCCTGGGACTTCAATTGCTGGATGGTGCGGCCGATCTGCTGGACGATGACCGGTGCGAGACCTTCCGTGGGCTCGTCGAGGAGGATCAGCTTGGCACCGGTGCGCAGGATGCGGCCGATCGCCAGCATCTGCTGCTCGCCACCGGAGAGTTTGGTGCCCTGGCTGCCGGCGCGCTCCTTGAGGTTCGGGAAGAGCTGGTGGATCTCCGCCACCGACATGCCCCCCGGCTTCACCCGCGGCGGCAGCATCAGGTTCTCGTGAACCGTGAGGCTCGCGAAGATGCCCCGCTCCTCCGGAACGTAGCCGAGCCCGAGCCGGGCGATGTTGCGCGAAGCCATCCGGATCGTCTCAACGCCGTCATAGACGATGGAGCCCGTACGCTTGCCGAGGATGCCGATGATCGCCCGGAGAGTCGTGGTCTTGCCGGCGCCGTTGCGGCCGAGCAGGGTGATCACCTCGCCCGCACGGACGTCGATATCGATCCCGTGGAGCACATGGCTCTCGCCGTACCAGCCCTTCAGGCCGCGGACCGTCAGGAGGGCGTCGGCCGCCTTGGCCGGAGCCGGGGTCTTCAGTGCCGCCTCACGCATGTCCCGCCCCGATATACGCTTCGACCACGCGTGGATCCTTGGAGACGGTGGCGTAGTCGCCCTCGGCGAGCACCTGGCCGCGGGCGAGAACGGTGATCCGGTCCGACAGGGAGGCGACGACCGACAGGTTGTGCTCGACCATCAGGATGGTCCGATCCTTCGAGACCCGGCGGATCAGCTGCGCCGTACGCTCGACATCCTCGTGGCCCATGCCGGCCATGGGCTCGTCGAGGAGGAGCATCTCGGGGTCGAGGGCGAGCGTGGTTGCGATCTCGAGGGCGCGCTTGCGGCCATAGGACAGCTCGACCGCCAGCACGTCGGCGAACTCGGAGAGACCGACGGCCTCCACGAGGGCCAGCGCCTCGCCGTTGAGCGCCCGCAGCACACGCTCCGGCCGCCAGAAGTCGAAGGAATCGCCGCGCCGCCGCCGCTGCAGGGCGATGCGGACGTTTTCCATCACCGTGAGATGGGGGAAGACGGCCGAGATCTGAAACGAGCGCACCAGGCCGAGCCGGGCCACGTCGGCGGCCTTCAGGCCGGTGATGTCCCGATCCTTGTAGCGGATCGTCCCGGCGGTGGGGATGAGGAACTTGGTCAGCAGGTTGAAGCAGGTGGTCTTGCCGGCACCATTCGGCCCTATGAGGGCGTGAATCGTTCCGCGCTCCACCTGCAACGCCACGCCGTTGACGGCCCGGAATCCGCGGAATTCCATCGTCAGGCCATCGGTCGCCAGGATTATATCCCGTGCCAAGCGTGTCCCTCCCGGGTTAGACTTCTTGCCGCCATATCGCCGATCCCCGGCCCTACAGTCCATCGCAATCGATCACGGCGACGCGACAATCCCCGGTGAGTGATATCGATCGGACTGGCGGCGCAGATCCGCGTGGTCTGAGCTTGACCGGAACACATCGCGTGATTAACGCAGACAAATTCTGTCGACTTGCTTCGGGAGGGCTACGGCATGGTCGGTCAGGCCGCCTATCTCGCTGTCGATTGGGGCACGACCAACCGACGGGCTTACGCCATGTCGGCCGAGGGCACGGTGCTGGACAGCCTGCAGGACGACCGCGGCATCCTCGCCCTCACGCCCGCTGATTATCCGGCCGAGATCGACGGGCTGCGTGCGCGGCTCGGTGCACACGCGGTCATCGCCGCGGGGATGGTCGGATCCAACCGGGGCTGGCGCGCGGCGCCCTACGTGGCCGCGCCGGCAAACCTCGTCGCCCTGGCGGATGGCTGCGTGGAGGCCGCACCCGGAGTGCGGATCGTTCCAGGGGTCGCCCTGCGGGACGGGAAGCGTCCCGACGTGATGCGGGGCGAGGAGATCCAAGTCTTCGGCGCGATCGGCACGGGGGCTGCGCCTGCGACCGCACTGTTCTGCCAGCCTGGCACCCACAACAAGTGGATCGAAGCGGTCGACGGTGCGATCACCGATTTCACCACCGTGATGACCGGTGAGATTTTCGCCCTGCTGCGCGGACACGGCATCCTGGCGGGAATGCTCGACGGTGACGTCCGGGACGGAGCGGCTTTCCGGAAGGGCGTGCGCCGCGGCCTCACGGCCCAAAACCTCGCTGCGGCGCTTTTCGAGGTTCGGGCCGGCCTGCTGCTCGACCGGCTTTCTCCGGGCGACGCCGCGTCCCACGCCAGCGGCATCCTGATCGGCGCCGATGTCGGCACCCGGGCAGATCTGGGTCGGCGCCCGGTCCATCTGCTTGGCGGCGGCACTCTCGGCGCGCTTTACGCCGCCGCCATCACCGAGGCGGGCGGGAACCCGATCGTCGTGCCGGACGGTTCCACCACGGCCGGCATCCACGCCATCTGGAGTCTTCGGGCATGACGATCCTCGACCGGTTCGAGGCGGCCTTCGCAGCCTGCCCCCTCGTCGCGATCCTGCGGGGGCTGACTCCGGACGCCGCGCCGGACGTCGGCGACGCCCTCGTCGAAGCCGGCTTCCGCCTGATCGAGGTCCCGCTTAACTCCCCCGAGCCGCTGCGGAGCATCGCGATCCTCGCTGAACGGCTCGCCGGGCGTGCTGTGGTCGGTGCCGGGACCGTGCTGACGCCGGCGCAGGTCGATGCCGTCGCGACCGCCGGCGGGACATTGGTGGTCTCGCCGAACGTCGATCCGGCGGTGATCGCCGCGACCGTCGCCGCCGGCCTGGTGTCCCTGCCGGGCTACCAGACCCCGACGGAGGCCTTCACGGCCCTGGCGGCCGGGGCGACCGCGCTCAAGCTGTTTCCTGCGGACGTGGCGACGCCTCTTGCGCTCAAGGCCCACCGCGCGGTCCTGCCTCCGGGCACGCGGGTTCTGGCGGTCGGCGGGGTCGTGCCGGACAGCATCGCGGGCTGGCGGCAGGCGGGAGCCGACGGCTTCGKTCTCGGATCGAATCTTTATCGTCCGGGCAAGGCGGCCGACGACGTGGCCCGCGATGCCGCCTCGTTCGTGGCCGCCCTCGAGCGATCCGTGTGAGGTCGCGACCGACCCCCCGACCAGGATAAGCCGCGGCTCCCGCGCCGAGACGTCCTTCTCCTGCGCCCTTGGACCGGGGTCGGGGCTCGCCTATCAGGCACCTGAGTCCGGACTCAGGAGAGCAGTCGATGATCGGTGACAGCGCGGGATCGCCCGGAGGCCATGGTCTCGATCGACTGGAAACCCCGTGCCTCCTCCTGGACGCGGACAAACTGGACGCCAACGTCGCCAGGATGCGTGATCATCTCGACGGTCTCGGCGGCGCGCTGCGTCCGCACCTGAAGACCGCCAAATCCCTCGACGTCGCGCGGCGGGTGATGGCGAGTCCCGCCGGACCGGCCACGGTTTCGACCCTTCGGGAGGCGGAGTATTTCGCCGAGGGCGGCGTCCGCGACATCCTCTATGCCGTCGGCATCGCCCCCCGGAAGCTCGACCGCGTCGGCGCGATCCGCCGACACTGGGGGGCAGACCTCGCGATCGTCGTGGATTCGATCGTCCAGGCCGAGGCCGTCGCCACCTGGAGCCGCCGCAACGGCGATGCTCTGCCCGTGTTGATCGAGGTGGATGCCGACGGCCATCGTTCCGGGGTCGGACCGCACAATGTCGAAGTGCTCGTCGCCATCGGGCGTGCCCTCGCCGGAGGCGCCAGCCTGCGCGGCGTGCTGCTCCACGCCGGAGACAGCTACGGCTTGAGCGACCCCGTCGACCTGCGGCGAGCGGCCGAGGCCGAGCGCGTGGCCGCCGTCGCGGCGGCCGACATCCTGCGCGCCGCCGGGCTGCGCTGCCCGATCGTGAGTGTCGGCTCGACGCCGACAGCCCGGTACGCGGCGGATCTCACCGGCATCACGGAGGTGCGGGCCGGCGTGTTCATGATCGGCGACCTGTTCCAGGCGGGCGTCGGCTCCTGCGCGGTGGACGATATCGCGCTCACCGTCCTGGCGACGGTGATCGGACATCAGCACGACAAGGGCTGGATCATCACGGATGCCGGATGGATGGCGCTCTCCCGCGACCGGGGCACGGCACGGCAGGCGGTGGATCAGGGCTACGGACTGGTCTGCGATCCTGCCGGCCGGCCTTATCCGGATCTGATCGTGCGGGATGCCAATCAGGAGCACGGCATCGTCGCGGTTCGGACGGGCGCATCGGCTGCACTGCCCGACCTTCCGATCGGGGCGCTCCTGCGGATCCTGCCCAACCATGCCTGCGCGACCGGTGCCCAGCACGATCGCTATCACGTTCTGTCGGGTGGCTTACCGACCGGCGCGGTCTGGCCGCGCATCAATGGCTGGTAGGACGCGGCGCGCCGTCTAGTGGCGGTTCGCGACGGTCCGCTCCGAACGGCCGGAGCGATCCACGACCGTGCGGCAGGCGGTGCTGAGGACCATTCGCTTCTCCCGCAGGCAGAGGGTGATCGCTCCGGCATTGGGAATCTGCGCGGAACACAGGCGCATGACGTCCGGGGTGCAGGCGGCGCGGTCGGCTCCCATCTCCGAGAGAGCCGGCGCCGCGCCGACGAGGACGACGAGCAGTGCGAAGGGGGCGGACTTCATCGAAAACGTTTCCTTTGAACGAAGTTGGCTGCTGCAACCGGCCAAGCCTGGGCGCCGGGCGAGAACGCCGCCGACGGCCAAGGTTTCCCCTTGCGCGTGACTCATTCTGACGCAGGCCCGTCGATGATGGTCGCTCGGGCGCGGCCGGGCTCAGGGGCGTCCATCCTGTCCGATCGCTCCCGTGGTGGCAGGCTCGATCGACGCGGCGCCGACGAGCGGTTGCGCCCGCTGCCGGTCGACCTTGTCCGCCGAGACGAGGGCGGCGGCGATCAGGGCCGACACCGCCAGCGTCGCCTTCACCACATCCCAGACCCGCGCGAGCATAGTTGAACCCCTATGGCGTCACTGCGTGCAATCCGCGAACACAACTCGGCAATCCGCGGCTCCTGGATCCTGGGTCGATGCCGTTCCCAAACCCTTTCGCCGGCGGCGAGAACTGCAGATCACCGAAGACGTGATGCAATCAGGTCTCACCTGTTCTCTGGAGGGATATCCGCCTCTGCCGCCAAGGCCTCGAAGACCAGGGCATGGCGCCGGGCCAGGGCCTCGACATCGTGCGTGTATCCGCCACCGATCACCGCTGCGAGCGGGATCCCGCGGGCGCGGGCCTGGGCGACGACGAAGCGGTCGCGGGCGAGAAGCCCGTCGTCGGTGAGGCAGAGCCGGCCGAGGCGGTCATCGCGGTGGGGATCCACGCCGGCATTGTAGAAGACGAGGTCGGGTGCGAACGCGTCGAAGAGGGCCGGCAGGCGCGCGCGCAGGACGTCGAGATAGCCGCCATCATCGAGCCTGTCGGGCAGGCCGATATCCAGGTCTCCGGCGATCTTGTCGGAAGGGTAGTTGTTCTCGCAGTGAACCGAGAACGTGAACAGGTCCGGGCTTCGGGCGAGACAATCCGCGGTGCCGTCGCCCTGATGCACGTCGAGATCGACCACGAGGACGCGGCGGACGAGCCCTTCGGCCTGGAGGGTGCGGGCGGCCACCGCGACGTCATTCAGCACGCAGAATCCGGCCCCCTGTCGGCGCCGGGCGTGATGGCTGCCCCCGGCAGCGCTCCCCGCCAGACCTTCGGAGAGCGCGAGTCGGGCCGCCAACAGGGTGCCGCCCACCGAAGCGCGGGAGCGGCGGACGAGAGCCGCGTCGACCGGAAGTCCGATCGCCCGCTCGATGTCCCGGCCGACATCGCAGGCGAGCACCGCATCGACGTAGGCGGCATCGTGAGCGCGGATCAGAATGTCGGCTCCGGCAGGCTCGGGCGTCACGAAGCCCAGGGGCGCCAGGCCCTTGGCGATCAGCGTGTCGGCGAGCAGGCCGTATTTCCGCATCGGGAACCGGTGGCCGGCCGGGAGCGGCGCTTCGTAGGCGGGATGGAAGGCGATCGGCGGGATCACGCGTGCCCGTCCAGGTCGTCCAGCAGGGCGCGGGCGAGCGCCTGTCCGCTGTCGTACGCCGCCTCGATCCGCGCTCCGAGGCACCAGTCCCCGGCCGCGCCGACGCGCAGGGCCGGATCGTACAGGCAGGGCAGCTGCAAGGCCGTCTCGACCTGCGCGTAGCGCCAGCGATGCGCCTCCGCGTAGGTCGGTCGAAGGACGCAGCCGAGGGTTTCGCCGGCCGCGCGGACGAGGTCGGCGACGATCGCCGCGCGGGGGGCTTCGAGCTGCCGGCGCGACCAGCCGGGCGTGGCGTGCACCGTGAGCCGGACACCGGCGGGCCGCCCGGGCTTGGACGAGTCGCATGCGATCAGGCCGATCGGATCCGCGCGCGGCTCGATCAGGAAATCCGGCATCGCCACGTCCACCGCCATCATGACGGACCAGCAGGGTGCGTAGATGGCGCGTTCGACACCGGGCATCGCGAGACCGGATGCCGCGAGCAGAATCGCGACCTGCGGAGCCGGGAAGGTGATCGCCACGGCATCGAACCGGCCGTGGACGGCACCCGACGCGTCGTCGAGATACCAATGTCCATCCTCCCGACGGAGGCGCGTGATGGTCGTGGTCCGTGCCACCGGAAGTTCTGCAAGGAGGTCGCGAACGGGCTCGGTCATGCCGGGCACGCCGACATACCGTCCGGAGCCGGCCCAGGGCGCAACGACGCCCTGCCCCGCCCACCGGTCGAGCTGTGTTGCGAAGGCGGTGCCGTGCGCCCGCATGAACTGGGCGCCATGATCGAATTGCAGGTCGCCGATGCGCCGGGTCGCCATGCGCCCCCCGACGTTGCGACCTTTGTCGAACACCTGGACACGAAGCTCCGCCTCGGCGAGCTGCCGTGCGGCGGCCGCACCGGCCATACCGGCGCCCAGAACCGCGACAATCCCCTGTTCGTTCACCAGGCCGCTCCACCGCGTGGGTCGGCCCTCGCGGCCGCGCAACAGCGAAGATAGGCGACGGCGCTCGGGAGGTCAGGGCGACCGATGTTCGCTCCGCGGGCCGGCCGCCAGCGGCAGCGCGATCCCGGTTCGGAAGACATGAGGCGGCCATCTGTGCCGCACGGCCGTCGGAGGGATGGTGGTGCGGGTAGAGGGAATCGAACCCCCACGCCTTTCGGCTGGCGATTTTGAGTCGCCCGCGTCTACCAGTTCCGCCATACCCGCGCGCCATGGGCTCTTCGCATAGGTCGGCAGCCCGGGCCAAGAGTGTTTTTGCGTACGGCGCCGATCTGGCCAAGCCCGGGCGCCTATGCTCAAAGGGCAGCCGATCGCTCAATCCGGGACCTTGAATGCTCCGCCGGCTCTACGCGTGGATCCTGGCCCTCAGCGGCAGGCCGTCCGCGCCCTACGCGCTCGGCGCCGTGGCCTTCGCCGAAAGCTCGTTCTTCCCAGTCCCGCCGGACGTGATGCTGGTGCCCATGGCGGTCAGCCGCCCGGACCGCGTCTGGCTCTACGCCGCGATCGCCACCGTCGCCTCGGTCATCGGCGGCCTGGTCGGCTACGCCATCGGCGCGCTGCTGTTCGACTCCGTCGGCGAATGGGTGATCCGCCTCTACGGCCTGCAGAATTCCGCCGCGACGTTTCAGGACTCCTATGCCCGTTACGGCCATTGGATCATCCTGCTGAAGGGGCTGACGCCGATCCCCTACAAGCTCGTCACGATCACGTCGGGCTTCGCCCATTACAGCCTGTTCTGGTTCACGGTCCTGTCGATCGTGACCCGCGGCGCCCGCTTCTTCATCCTGGCGGGACTGCTCGGGCGCTACGGGGTCCAGATCCGCGGCGTGCTCGACCGTCACCTCAACGCGGTGGCGGCGATTTCCGTCGCCGTCATCGTCCTCGGCTTCCTGCTCTTCAAGGTGATCCTGTAGCCATGAACACGGCGGCTGCCCTGCGCCTCAAGACCGCTGGCCTCTGGCTGGCGATCGCCTCCGCCCTCACCGTCGGAACCGCCCTCGTCCTGCAGTACGGATACGGCTACGCGCCGTGCAAGCTCTGCCTGACCGAACGGCTGCCCTACTACGCGGCGGTGCCGCTGGGGATCCTGGCGCTCCTCGTGCCCGAGCGGCTGGCGCGGATCGCCCTCGGCCTCGCGGCGCTCGGGTTGCTCTATGGAGCCGGAATCGGAGTCTACCACGCCGGTGCGGAGTGGGGATTCTGGCCGGGACCCACCGATTGCGGCGGCGGCACCGGGGCCAATCCCGGCCAGGTCGGCGAATTCCTGAACGCGCTGCAGGCCACGAAGGTCGTCGACTGCTCCGTAGCGGCGCTGCGCGTGCTCGGGATCTCCCTCGCCGGCTGGAGCGCCATCGTGTCCGGGGTGCTAGGCTCCTTCGCGGGCACCGCCGCGTTGCGGCCTTGAGTCGTCGGTCCGCGCCGGAGGCCGCTCAGTTGCGGTCGTCCGGCAGGACCGGGATCGCAGCCACTTCGATGCCCTCGTCGATGAGCGCCCGCGCCTCCGCAGGGCTTGCCTCACCGTAGATCGAGCGGCCTTCGGCCTCGCCGTAATGGATCTTGCGCGCCTCCTCGGGGAAGCGCGCGCCGACGTGCTCGGAATTCGCCACGACGTGTTCCCGGAGCGCCCGCAGCATGGCCCGCATCTGGCGCTCCGGTTCGGCGATCATGGTGACCGGCGCATCCGTTTTCGCCGGCGGCGCGGGCGCACGCCCCCGATCGGTCCGGGCGACGTTCGGCACCAT
The DNA here is from genome assembly GCF_056403155.1 of Methylobacterium sp. P3_A11. Classification (NCBI taxonomy): domain Bacteria; kingdom Pseudomonadati; phylum Pseudomonadota; class Alphaproteobacteria; order Hyphomicrobiales; family Methylobacteriaceae; genus Methylobacterium; species Methylobacterium sp. P3_A11. The sequence goes on along the minus strand of NZ_JBFUGA010000012.1, from coordinate 55,169 downwards.
CAGGGCCTTGGCGACCTTGGCGCTGTCGCAGACCGGGCAGGTGACGAGGCCCCGTGCGGCCTGAGCATCGTAGGACTCGGAGGACGGGAACCAGCTCTCGAAGCCGTGGCCGGCCTCGCAGACGAGACTGTACCGGATCATTCGCTTGCTTGCTGTGCCGACTACTGCGCCGCCCGGACCTGGGAACCGGCGCGCTCGATGGTGAAGGGCCGTCCGTGCTGAAGCGACGGGATGCGTGCCCGCGCATCCGCGACCTGTGCGAGGTCGATCTCCGCCAGGATGATCCCGGGTTCGGACCCGCCGGCATCGGCCAGCACCCGGCCCCAGGGATCGACGATCAGCGAATGGCCGAAGGTCTCGCGCCCATCTTCGTGCAAGCCACCCTGGGCCGCCGAGATCACGAAGGCGCCGGTCTCGATGGCCCGCGCACGCTGCAGGACGTGCCAGTGGGCTTCGCCGGTCTGGCGCGTGAAGCAGGCCGGCGCGGTCAGCACCTCGGCGCCCGCTTCGGCGAGCGCCCGGTACAGCGCCGGGAAGCGGATATCGTAGCAGATCGTCAGGCCCAGCATGGCCCAGGGCGTCGCCGCGAGCACCGCGCAGCTCCCGCCGGAATAGGTCGCCGACTCCCGCCAGCGTTCGCCACTGGGGAGATCCACGTCGAACAGGTGCAGCTTGTCGTAGGAGGCCAGGATGTCGCCATCGGGGCCGATCAGATAGGCGCGGTTCGCGATCCTGTCGCCCGACCGGACCGCGATGGAACCGATCTGCACGACTGTGCCGGTCTGCCGTGCGGCCTCGCGGAGAGCGGCCAGAGTCGCGTCCTGCTCTTCAGTGGTCACCTGCGCGAACAGGCGTTCCCGGCTTCGCTCCACCAGGGAGGTCATCTCGGGGGTCTGCACGTAGGCCGCGCCGCGTGCGGCGGCTTCGCGCACGCCCGCCACGGCCGTGTCGCGGTTGGCCGCCGGGTCCCGCCCGGACCGCATCTGCACGCAGGCGGCCGTGAAGCGGGCGTCAGGCATCGGCCGTGTCCTTCAGGAGCGGATCGAGCTTGCCGGAGCGGTCGAGGGCATAGAGATCGTCGCATCCGCCGACATGCGCGGCGCCGATAAAGATCTGGGGGACGCTCGTGCGACCGCCGGCCCGTTCGACCATGGCGGTCCGGGCGCCCTGAACGCGCTCGACGTCGATCTCCTGGAAGGCGGCGCCCTTTTCCTTCAGCAGGCTCTTGGCCGCCGAGCAATAGGGACACCAGGCCGTGGTGTAGATTGTGACCGGCTGCATCGCGATCGTGGTCCCGCGCGTGAAGTCCGGTCATATAGGAGCGCGGGACGCAACTTGCCTATGCCCGCGTGGTCACAGGCACGATCCCTCGCCCGCAGGGTGAAATTCGGCCGGTGCCGACCTCAGGCAGCCAGCAGCTTCTCCACCTCGTTCACGAGATCGCGGAGGTGGAACGGCTTCGAGAGGACCTTGGCATCCTTCGGAGCCTTCGAGTCCGGATTGAGCGCGACAGCCGCGAAACCGGTGATGAACATCACCTTGATGTCCGGATCCAGCTCGGTGGCGCGGCGCGCCAGCTCGATCCCGTCCATCTCGGGCATCACGATATCGGTCAGCAGCAGCTCGAAGGGCTCTTCGCGCAACCGGTTGTAGGCGGAGAGGCCGTTGTCGAAGGACAGGACATCGTAACCCGCGTTCTGAAGCGCCTTGGCCAGAAAGCGGCGCATGTCGTTGTCGTCTTCCGCCAGCAGGATTTTCATCGGCCGGATCCGAGCCTTCGAGTCGAGGTGTTGATCCCATAAAGGGAGGCGATGGTAAACAAGGTGTTAGCATGGAGCACGCGGCCGGAGCCGCGTGTGTCACGGGCGACTCACGTCTGCCGCCGGCATGGAGTGGACAGGCGGTCGATCGCGCACCACAGTGAGCGCCGACCGTGATCGCACTGCCGACGGGGTGTCCACCAGCCGATGACCGCATCCGAACCGGTAAAGCCAGACGCCTTCGGATTTGCCCCGGCCTTCGCGGTCGACGAGCCGGCGACTCACACCCTGCCCTTCGTCTTCAATACCGGTCATTCCGGGGCCGTCTACCCCCCAGAGTTCATCGCGGCCTCGCGACTCGACGCCCTGGCGCTGCGTCGGTCGGAGGACGCCTATGTCGAGCGCCTGTTCGCGCCGGTGGTCGCGCTGGGCGCGCCGCTCCTGCGGGCGAACTTCCCCCGCGCCTTCCTCGACGTGAATCGCGAGCCGTTCGAACTCGATCCCCGCATGTTCGACGGTCGGCTGCCGCCCTTCGCCAACACCCGATCGATGCGCGTTGCCGGCGGCCTCGGCACGGTGCCCCGCGTCGTCGCCGACGGCCAGGAGATCTACGCGCGCCGACTGCCCGTGGCCGAGGCGACCGCCCGGATCGACGGCCTCTACAAACCCTATCATCGCGTGCTGCGGGGCCTGGTCCAGCGCACGGCGCGAACCCATGGGCATTGCATGCTCATCGACTGCCACTCGATGCCGTCATCGAGCCTCGGGCGTGATCCCGAGATGAAGGCGGACGTGGTGCTGGGCGACCGCTACGGGACGGCCTGCGCCCCCGCTCTGATCGATGGTTTCGAGGCGGCATTCCGCGCGCAGGGCTTTCGGGTGACGCGCAACAAGCCGTACGCGGGCGGCTTCATAACCGAGCATTACGGAGAGCCGAATCTCGGCCGCCACGCGCTGCAGATCGAGGTCAATCGTGGGCTCTACATGAACGAGATCAGCCTCGCGACGACACCCGGGTTCCCGATCCTGGTCGACGCCCTGCGCACCGTGATCATCGGCGTCGCGTCGGATCTCGGAGACCTCGTCCCGCGTCGGATGGCCGCCGAGTAGCGTCGGGACCGTCGCGCTCCCCGGTGAGCCACCGGGGTCCCGGACAGAAAAAAGGCCACTCCCGAAGGAGCGGCCCGAAGTCTAGGGAGGAAACGCCCAAGAAGGGCAGCGGGATCGCGACGCCATCGCCATCCCGCAACGCACAAAATAGAGTGCGCCGCACAAGAGGCAAGGGCAAATCGCTCTCGGACGCCGCACTGCGTGCATGGCTGGACCGCGTCCGCAGGGCAGCCCCGGGACAACCCGCCGCCGCGTCACGCCTCAGGCACGATCCTTGAGAAGCTTCTCGATCTCGGCGCGAAGCGGCTCCGACAGGTCGTCCCTCTCGAGGGCATAGGCGAGGTTCGCCGTGAGGAAGCCGAGCTTCGAACCAGTATCGTAGGTCCGGCCCTGGTAGCGCATGCCGAAGAAGGCCTGCGTCTCCATCAGGTCGATCATGGCATCGGTGAGCTGGATCTCGCCGCCCGCGCCCTTCTTGCCGTGCTCCAGGATGCCGAAGATCTCCGGTTGCAGAATGTAGCGGCCCGAGATGATGAAGTTGGACGGTGCCGTCCCCTGCTTGGGCTTCTCCACCATGCCGGTGATCTCGAACGACTGACCGTAGGTCTCGCCGACGCTGACGATGCCGTATTGATGCGTCTCCGCAGGGGCCACCTCCTCGACGGCGATGATGTTGCCGCCGTGGCGCTCGTAGGCCGCCAGCATCTGCTGCATGCAGCCGCGGCTCAGCATGTCCGGCAGCAGCACCGCGAAGGGCTCGTCGCCGACGATCTCGCGGGCGCACCACACCGCGTGGCCGAGCCCGAGGGGCGCCTGCTGGCGGGTGAAGCTGGTCTGACCGGCCTTGGGAAGATCCTTCTTGAGGTCTTCGTAGGCTGCCGTCTTCCCGCGCTCCTGGAGGGTGTGATCGAGTTCGAACGCGATGTCGAAATGATCCTCGATCACGGCCTTGCCGCGACCGGTGACGAAGATGAAGTGCTCGATACCGGCTTCACGGGCCTCATCGACCACATGCTGCACCACCGGCCGGTCGACGACCGTGAGCATCTCCTTCGGGACCGCCTTCGTGGCGGGCAGGAAGCGCGTGCCAAGGCCCGCTACGGGCAGGACGGCCTTGCGGATCGGTTTCATCGAGCGGTAACCCCGGGACAGGATGGGACGACGTGGTCAACGGTGCGGTCACTGAGATAGGCTTACGCCAGACCTCGCAAGGCCACTACGCCGTTAGTATGAGGCAGCGGGCCGTAAATTTCCCGTCTGCAAACGCGTAGTCAGCGGACACGGGGCGGCGACAGCGGGGGCGACATGGCGGTTCTGGTCACGGGCGGTGCCGGCTACATCGGCAGCCACATGGTTCTGGCCCTCCTCGACGCCGGCCATGAGGAGGTCGTCGTTCTGGACGATCTCTCCACCGGATTCGACTGGGCGGTTCCGGAGGGCGTGAAGCTCGTGGTCGGCGACGTGGCCGATCAAGCCCTCGTCACGCAGACCATCCTTCAGCATCGGATCGATGCGCTCGCCCACTTCGCCGCCAAGATCGTGGTGCCCGATTCCGTGGCCGATCCCCTCGGCTACTATCTGTCCAACACGGTGAAGACCCGCTCGTTGATCGAGGCTTCGGTCCGTGCCGGCGTGCGGCACGTGATCTTCTCGTCCACCGCGGCCGTCTACGGGGAGCCAGAGGTCGTTCCGGTCCCCGAGGATCTCCCGCTGAACCCGATCAACCCCTACGGTCGCTCGAAGCTGATGAGCGAGTGGATGATCGCCGACGCCGCGGCCGCGCACGGATTCTCGTACGTCGTCCTGCGCTACTTCAACGTCGCGGGCGCGGATCCGGACGGCCGATCGGGGCAATCGACGCCGAATGCGACGCACCTGATCAAGGTCGCCACGCAGGCCGCCCTGGGTCAGCGCCCCCGGCTCGACGTCTTCGGAACCGACTATCAGACCCCCGACGGCTCGTGCCTGCGCGACTACATCCAGGTCTCTGACCTCGCGGAAGCGCACCGGCTGGCCCTCGACCACCTGCGCGCCGGCGGCGAGAGCCTGACGCTCAACTGCGGCTATGGCCGCGGCTATTCCGTGCTGGAGGTCATCGAGGTGGTGAAGCGGATGTCGGGCCGCGACTTCGCGGTCCGCCTGTGCCCGCGCCGTCCGGGGGACCCGGCCCGGATCGTGGCCGAGGCGGGTCGGGTGCGCCAACGCCTGGGTTGGCAGCCGCGCTTCGACGACCTGGACGCGATCGTCGGACAGGCCCTGGCCTGGGAGGACCACTTGGGCAAACGCAACCGGATCTGACCGGATGCTGTCCCGCAGAGGTTTTCTGACCACGGCGGCGTGCCTCGCGGCAAATCGTGCCGCCGCCGCCGACACTTTCCAAATCTTCGTGGACGCCCTCCGCCCGGATGCGGAGGCCCGGGGTGTCTCCGCCCAGACCTTCGATGCGGCCTTTCGAGGCATCACCGGTCCGGATCCCGCCATCCTCGCCCGCACGCGCCGCCAGAGCGAGTTCGTCCGGCCGGTCTGGGACTATCTCGTCGGTGCCGTCTCGCCCGGCCGCATCGCGCGCGGACGCGCCCGGGCGGACGCCCTGGCGCCGACACTTGCCGCCATCGAGACCCGGTACGGTGTGCCTGGCCCGGTCGTGCTGGCCTTCTGGGGAATCGAATCCGACTTCGGAGCCAGCGCGGGCAGCGTCTCGACGATCCGGGCTCTGGCGACCCTGGCCGAGGCGCGCCATCGGGGAACGCTGTTCCGCGACGAACTCCTGGCCGCGCTCACGATCCTGCAACGCGGCGACATCACCGCGGACCGGATGAGCGGCAGCTGGGCCGGCGCCATGGGTCAGGTCCAGTTCCTTCCCTCCACCTATCTCGCGCATGCGGTGGATTTCGACGGGGACGGGCGACGCGATATCTGGACCAGCGAAGCGGATTCGCTCGCCTCCATCGCGGCCTACCTCAGGGATCTCGGCTGGGATCCCGCGCTGTCTTGGGGATACGAGGTTCTCCTGCCGAAGGAGTTCGATCTCAGTCGGTATGCGGGCGATCTCGGCGCGTTCGCGCAGCGGGGCATCCGGCGCGCGGACGGTAAGCCGCTCCCGGGGCGCGGCGACGCCAGTCTGTTCCTGCCCGGCGGCCTCGGGTCTCCGGCCTTTCTGATCACCGGGAATTTCGAGGTGTTTCGCGGCTACAACACCTCGGATTCCTACGCCCTGGCGGTCGGTCATCTCGCGGATCGTCTGGGAGGCGGCCCGCCGCTCGCCGCATCCTGGCCGGCGGCCGGCGGACGTCTCGACGGAACCGGCCTGAAGGCGCTGCAGACCGGTCTCGCAGCGGCAGGCTTCTACGAGGGGCCGACGGATGGCCGCGCCGGCCCCAAGCTTCGCGAGGCTGTGCGGCGTTATCAGATCAGCGTCGGGCTGCCCGCCGACGGCTATGCCACGCCAACGCTTTTGGCCCGAATCACGGGGAGGCCGGCTCCGCGGCCCTGACGCCGGTTTAGACCCGCGCCTCGCTTCCACCTATAGTGGGTGCGTTCCGAACGGTCTCGGTTCGGCGTAAGCGTACGGGATGCGCATGGAATTCGCTGGTCGGCGTCAATCGGAACGCCCGTTGCTCCTCGGACTGGCGGCCCTGCTGGGGTTGGCCGGGATGACGGCGGTCGGCAGCATGCCGGCGCACGCCCAGTGGGGTGACAGCTATCAGCAGCCCGGCGGCGGTACCTACTACGAGGCGCCGCCGCGACGGCGACCGCGCGACGCCTATTATCGCGACGACGGATCCTATGGGCGCCAGCCCCGCTATGCGCCGCAACAGGAAGCACCGCGCCAGTTCTATTGGCCCTGGGAAGACAGGCCGCAACCGGCGGCGCCGCAGCCCGAGCGCACCTACCGGGCGCCGCGGCCGCGCAGCACCTACGGAACCGGGGAAGCGCAACGACCGACCCCCGCGATCAAGCGGCGGGTCCGCCCCGCCCGCGCACCCACACCGCCGAAACCCGCGGTCGCCAAGACCGAGCCGAACGTCCAGATCGCCGTCTTCGGCGATTCCCTCGCCGATCACCTCGCGAAGGGCCTCGACGACGTGTTCGAGGATAATGCCGACGTCGCCGTCATCGACCGCGCCAAGGGCGACAGCGGTCTGGTGCGCAAGGATGTGGTCGACTGGCCGAAGGTGGCCCAGGACTATCTCCAGACCAATGCCAAGGTGCGCTACGCCCTCGTCATGATGGGCGCCAACGACCGGCAGCCAATCCGCGATGGCGACGAGACGGTCGAGCCTCTGACGGATCGCTGGCGCGCCCTCTATCGGGGCCGGGCGGAAGCCCTCGCCAAGGTGTTCGCCGATCGCAAGATCCCGTTGATCTGGGTTGGGCTCCCGCCCGTGCAGAACGAGGCGCTGAGCCGGGACCTCGCGTCGCTGAACGACATCGTCCGCGAGAGCGTCACCAAGGCCGGCGGGACCTATGTCGACATCTGGCCCGGCTTCGTCGACGACCGGGACCGGTACGCCGCCTCGGGGCCGGATCCCGAGGGCCAGATCGCCAAGCTCCGCACCGCGGACGGCGTCCACTTCACCAAGGCGGGTGACCGCAAGCTCGCCCATTTCGCCGATGTGGAGCTGAAGCGCCTGATGGGGACAGTCCCGGGGCAGCCCGACCCCGCGCCCACGGCCACCGTGACGCCGGCCTCCCCCTCCGTGACCCCGGGCCCCAGCCTCGATGGGGCCGGACAGGCGACCGATACCGCGGCGATCGATCGGCAGATCACCGCCATGCTGCCGAGCCTGCCGGAACCACCCGGCATCCCGGCACTCCCGGTGAAGCCCGCGGCGGGACCGGTCGTGCCCTTGAGCCGGACGGAAGTCTCACCAGGCGGCACATTGCTGAACGGTCGCCCGCGCGACTCGGACAGCCTCGGCACCGTGGAGCGGACGCTGCTCCGCGGAAACGCCCCGATGCCGCAGCCGGGACGCGCCGACGACTTCCGCTGGCCGCCCGGCTGACGCCGGCCGTCCTGGCGCGTTTGCTTCAGCGCGGCAGGAGGCTGGCGCCCATGAGGGTCTCGTCAATGGCGCGCGCCGCCTGGCGTCCCTCTCGGATCGCCCAGACGACCAGCGACTGGCCGCGACGCATGTCGCCCGCCGCCCAGATCTTGGCATCGGATGTGCGGTAATCGTCCTCGTTGGCCTCGACATTCCCGCGCTTGCTGACGTCGATGCCGGACTGTTCGAGAAGACCCTTCTGAACCGAGCCCGCAAAGCCGATCGCCATGAAGACCAGATCGGCGGGGAGAACGAATTCGCTCCCGGCGATCGGCTGACGCTTGGCATCGACCCGGGCGCAGACCACGCCGGTCAACCGACCCTTCTTGTTGCCTTCGAGGCGGAGCGTCGCCGCCTGGAACTCGCGCTCGGCCCCCTCGGCCTGGCTGGACGAGGTCCGCATCTTCGTCGGCCAATACGGCCATACAGTCAGCTTGTCTTCGCGCTCCGGCGGCCGCGGGCGAATGTCGAGCTGCGTGACCGACAGGGCGCCCTGGCGGAACGCCGTACCGACGCAGTCGGAGGCCGTGTCGCCACCGCCGATGACGACCACGTTCTTGCCGGCGGCCAGGATCGGCAGCTCGCCGTTGCCGCGGATCGGCTCGTTGCCCACTCGACGATTGGACTGGACCAGGTAGGGCATCGCGTAATGGACACCGTCGAGGTCCTGACCCGGCAGCTGCGGGTTACGAGGATCCTCGGCGCCGCCGCAGAACATCACCGCGTCGAACTCCGCCTTCAGCTCGTCGACAGGCTTCGTCACGCCGATGTTCTGATTGTAATGGAAGACCACGCCCTCGGCCTCCATCTGCCGCACCCGCCGGTCGATGTGCCGCTTCTCCATCTTGAAGTCCGGTATGCCGTAGCGCAGCAGGCCACCGGCCTTCGGCTCCCGCTCGAAGACGTGGACGTCGTGACCGACCCGAGCCAACTGCTGGGCCGCAGCCATCCCGGCCGGCCCGGAGCCGACGATCGCCACGCGCTTGCCGGTCCGGGTCTGAGCGGGCTCGGGCTTCACCCAGCCCATGTTCCAGGCCCGATCGGCGATCGCCTGCTCGATGGTCTTGATGGCGACCGGCTGGTTCTCGAGGTTCAGCGTGCAGGCTTCCTCGCAGGGGGCAGGACAGACGCGCCCGGTGAACTCCGGGAAGTTGTTCGTCGAGTGCAGGTTGCGGGACGCCTCCTCCCAATCCGACTGGAATACGAGGTCGTTCCAGTCCGGGATCTGGTTGTGGACCGGGCAGCCGGTCGGGCCATGGCAGAACGGGATGCCGCAATCCATGCAGCGGGCGGCCTGTTTCGTCAGGTCATGCTCGTCCAGAGGGAGCGTGAACTCCCGGAAGTGCCGGACCCGGTCGGCGGCGAGCTGGTACTTCTGCTCCTGCCGGTCGAACTCTAGAAAACCTGTGATCTTGCCCATCGGTCAGCCCCTGGGCCGGCCAGTCTGTGACTGCGCTGCCCGCGTCGTCCTCTTGTGTGCTTGACCGGGCGGCGGACCGCCCGGTTTTGGGAAGCCGACTACTCCGCGGCCACCGGCATCCGCGCCATCTCCATCTCGCGCAGCGCCCGGCGGTACTCCACCGGCATCACCTTCACGAACTTGGTGCGGTAGCGGCTCCAGTCGTCGAGGATCGCCTTGGCGCGCGGGCTGCCCGTGTACTTGAGATGGTTGGTGATGAGCTGCGTCAGGCGCTCCTCGTCATGGCCCGACATGTCGGCCAGGATATCGACCCGCCCCTTGGTCTCGAGGTCGCCGTCCTGGTGGAAGCGGCGCATCAGGTCGTCCTCCTCCTCCACGGGCTCCAGATCGACCATCGACAAGTTGCAACGCGCTGAGAACGACCCGTCCTCGTCGAGGACGTAGGCGATCCCACCCGACATGCCGGCCGCGAAGTTGCGCCCGGTCTCGCCGATCGACACGACGACGCCGCCGGTCATGTATTCGCAGCCGTGGTCGCCCATGCCCTCGACAACCGTGATGGCGCCAGAGTTGCGCACGGCGAAGCGCTCGCCCGCGGAGCCGCGGATGTAGCACTCGCCCGCGATAGCGCCGTAGAGCACCGTGTTGCCGACCATGATGGTCCGGTTCGGCGGCGCCTTCAGCGCGTCGCTCGGCCGGATGATCAGCTTGCCGCCCGACAGGCCCTTGCCGACGTAGTCGTTGCCGTGACCGGTCAGTTGGAGGGTGACACCGGCAGCGACCCACGCGCCGAAACTCTGGCCGGCGGTGCCGGAGAGCTTCACCACGATGGTGTCGTCCGGCAGGCCCTCATGGCCGTGCGCCTTCGCCACCAAGCCCGAAAGCATCGCTCCGGTGGCACGGTCCGAGTTCCGGATCGTATCGGTGATCACGACCGGCTCGCCGGTCTCGACGGCGTGCTGCGCCTTCTCGATCAGACGCCGGTCGAGGACCGTATCGATCGGGTGGTGCTGCACCTCCACGTGGCGGATCGCCGTGCCCTCGCCCACCTTCGGCCGGTGGAAGAGCTTGGTGAAGTCGAGTCCCCGAGCCTTCCAGTGCGTGATGGCCTCGACCTTGTCGAGCACGTCGGAGCGGCCGACCGCCTCCTCCAGCTTGGTGAATCCGAGCGAGGCCAGGATCTCTCGCACCTCCTCGGCCACGAAGAAGAAGTAGTTCACCACGTGCTCGGGCGTGCCCTTGAACCGCTTGCGGAGCACCGGATCCTGGGTGGCAACGCCCACGGGGCAGGTGTTCAGGTGGCACTTGCGCATCATGATGCAGCCGGCCGCGATCAGAGGGGCCGTGGAGAAGCCCATCTGGTCGGCGCCGAGCAGGGCCGCGATGATCACGTCGCGCCCGGTGCGGATGCCGCCATCCGCCTGAAGGGCAACGCGCCCGCGCAGGTTGTTGAGCACCAGCGTCTGCTGGGTCTCGGCCAGGCCGGTCTCCCAGGGGCCGCCCGCGTGCTTGAGCGAGGTCAGGGGCGCTGCGCCGGTGCCGCCGTCGAAGCCCGAGATCGTGATGTGGTCGGCCCGCGCCTTGGCGACGCCGGCCGCGACCGTGCCGACGCCCACCTCCGAGACGAGCTTCACCGACACGTCCGCCGACGGGTTCACGTTCTTCAGGTCGAAGATCAGCTGAGCCAGATCCTCGATCGAGTAGATGTCATGGTGCGGCGGCGGCGAGATCAGGCCGACGCCCGGGGTGGCGTAGCGGACCTTGGCGATCTTGGCATCGACCTTGTGGCCGGGCAGCTGGCCGCCCTCGCCGGGCTTGGCCCCCTGCGCGACCTTGATCTGCATCATGTCGGAATTGACGAGGTATTCCGTCGTGACGCCGAACCGGCCCGAGGCGACCTGTTTGATCGCCGACCGGCGCGAGCGCCCGTCCGGCAGCGGCTTGAAGCGCTCGACCTCCTCGCCGCCCTCACCGGAGTTCGAGCGGCCGCCGAAGGAGTTCAGCGCGATGGCCAGCGTCTCGTGGGCCTCCTTGGAGATGGAGCCGTACGACATGGCGCCGGTCGCGAAGCGCTTGACGATCTCGGAGGCCGGCTCGACCGACTCGACCGGCACGGGCGCGCGGCCGATCTCGGACGCCGACTTGATGCGGAACAGCCCCCGCAGCGTCTTCAGCTGGTGCTCCTGGCGGTTCACCAGGGCGGCGTATTCCCGATACCGCTCAGGCACGTTGAGGCGCACCGCATGCTGCAGCGTCGCGACCGTGTCGGGCGTCCAGGTATGGGTCTCGCCGCGCAGCCGGTAGGCGTATTCGCCGCCGACATCCAGGGCGTTGCGGTAGACCGGCGCATCGCCGAAGGCGTCGCGGTGACGGCGGAACGTCTCCTCGGCGATCTCGGACATGCCGACGCCCTCGATCGTGGTCGCCGTGCCGAAGAAGTCGCGGCCCACGAAGGTCGAATTCAGCCCGACCGCATCGAAGATCTGGGCGCCGCAATAGGATTGGTACGTGGAGATGCCCATCTTGGACATCACCTTCAGCAGGCCCTTATCGATCGCCTTGATGTAGCGGTAGATGATCTCGTCGTCGGTGAGGTCCGGCGGGAACTCGTCCTTCATTTCGAGCAGCGTCTCGAAGGCGAGGTACGGGTTGACCGCCTCGGCGCCGTAGCCCGCGAGGCAGGCGAAGTGATGGACCTCCCGCGGCTCGCCGGATTCGACCACGAGGCCGACCGACGTCCGCAGACCCTTGCGGATCAGGTAGTTGTGCACGGACGCGGTGGCGAGCAGCGCCGGAATCGGGATCCGGTCCGGCCCGACCGCGCGGTCGGTGAGCACGATGATGTTGTAGCCGCCGCGCACCGCCGCCTCAGCGCGGTCGCAGAGGCGGTCGAGCGCCCCGTCCATGGCCTGGGCGCCCATCTCGGCCGGGTAGGTCATGTCCAGGGTCTTGGTGTCGAACCGATCCTCGAAATGGCCGATCGAGCGGATCTTCTCCAGGTCGCCGTTGGTCAGGATCGGCTGGCGGACCTCCAGACGCTTGCGCCGGGACGCACCCTCCATGTCGAGCAGGTTCGGCCGCGGCCCGATGAACGAGACGAGGCTCATCACGGCCTCCTCGCGGATCGGGTCGATCGGCGGGTTCGTCACCTGCGCGAAGTTCTGCTTGAAGTAGGTGTAGAGCAGCTTCGACTTCTCGGAGAGCGCCGAGAGCGGCGTGTCCGTGCCCATGGAGCCGACCGCCTCCTGGCCGGTCACGGCCATGGGCTGCATCAGCAGCTTGAGGTCCTCCTGGGTGTAGCCGAAGGCCTGCTGGCGATCGAGCAGGCTGACGTCGCCGCGCGACTCGCGCGGCTGCACCGGCCTCAGATCCTCCAGCACGATCTGGGTGTTCTTCACCCAGTCGGCATAGGGGTGGGCGGCAGCGAGTTCGCCCTTGATCTCCTCGTCGGAGACGATCCGCCCCTTCTGAAGGTCGATCAGCAGCATGCGACCCGGCTGCAGGCGCCAGGACTGCACGATCTTCTCGTCCGGAATCGGCAGGGTGCCCATCTCGGAGGCGAGCACCACGAGGCCGTCATCGGTGACGATGTAGCGGGCCGGACGCAGGCCGTTCCGGTCGAGGGTCGCGCCGATCTGGCGCCCGTCCGTGAAGGCGACCGCGGCCGGGCCATCCCACGGCTCCATCAGAGCCGCGTGATACTCGTAAAAGGCGCGCCGCTCCTCGCTCATCAGCGGGTTGCCGGCCCAGGCTTCCGGGATCAGCATCATCATCGCGTGGGCCAGCGGGTACCCGCCCTGCACGAGGAACTCGAGGGCGTTGTCGAAGCAGGCGGTGTCGGACTGGCCCTCGTAGGAGATCGGCCACAGCTTCGAGATGTCGTTGCCGAACAGGTCGGAATCGACGCTCGCCTGACGCGCCGCCATCCAGTTGACGTTGCCGCGCAGGGTGTTGATCTCGCCGTTATGCGCGACCATCCGGTACGGGTGCGACAGCCGCCAGGTCGGGAACGTGTTCGTCGCGAAGCGCTGGTGAACGAGGGCGATCGCCGAGACGAACCGCTTGTCCTTCAGGTCGAGGAAATAGCCCCCGAGCTGGGTGACGAGCACCATGCCCTTGTAGACGATCGTCCGGCTCGAGACGGAGACGGGGTAGAACTCCTTCACCCGCGGGTCTTCGAGGGCGTAGACCTTGTTGGAGATCACCTTGCGGGCGACGTAGACCCGGCGCTCGAAGGCATCCTGATCGGCGACCGAGGCCGGCCGGCCGATGAAGACCTGACGGTGGTGCGGCTCTGTGGCCTTAACGGCCACGCCGAGATCCTCCGGATCCACCGGGACGTCGCGCCAGCCGAGCAGCGGCAGGCCCTCGGCGGCGAGGGCCGCCTCGACGATCGTCTGGATGATCGCCCGCGGCTCCTCGGCCTTGGGCATGAAGAACTGACCGATCGCGTAAGAACCGGCCGGCGGCAGTTCGAATCCGAGACGCGAACATTCCTCCGCGAAGAAGCCGTGCGGGATCTGCGTGAGGATGCCGCAGCCGTCGCCCATCTTGGGGTCGGCACCCACGGCGCCGCGATGGTCGAGGTTCTCCAGGATCTTCAGGCCCTGCTCGACAATGGCATGCGTGCGCCGGTCGTGCATGTCGGCGATGAAGCCGACGCCGCAGGCGTCGCGCTCGTGGGCCGGATCGTAGGCGCCCTCGGCTTTCGGAAGCGCTGGGTCGCGCACGATGAGCGGCATCGCGGCGCCGCGCGGAGCGGCAGCCTGGATCGTGGAAGCGGCAAACTCTTCGGCGGGTCTGCGCTGTGACATGCTTCGTCTCGTCCTTCCCTCGAACCCGTCCGTCGCCCCTGGACCCGCGAGCACGTTTCATGCCCGCGGCCGTCGGCGCCTGGCGCTCCCTCCCGTTGCCGCAGGCCATCCGTCCGGTCCCCGGGGACACGTCCGTCGACTTGCGTTCATCGAGGACCCGGACCGCTCGAGGAGCGGTGCGCTGGCGCGCCCGTGTCCGTCTGCCGAATTTCTCGCCCGCGCGCGAGACGGCGACGGCCGGGATGCACGGCCGATGGGACAGTTCTGCTGTCCTAAGTCGCGAAACTGCCAGATTGAAATGTTTTCAGCAAGAGAGAGCCTGCGGCTACGGTGTCGCCGCTCTGGATGACGGGTCGGACCCGGGCAACGGCCTCCGCAATCTCGCCCGAATCGCGGGGTCTACCGTGCGGGCCGAGCACAAGCGGCATGCGGGGCAACGACCTCGCCGGCATGGTCGAGGTCCGGGTTCACCGGCCCGGACCATGCCGGAACCGGACACTCTGCCGGGTCTCCAAATCAGGAACGCACGAGAGTGACGTCACAGAGCAGAGCCGCCTCACGTCCGGACCGTTCGCCGCGACGGACGCTGCGAACCGCCCTCCTCATGGGGGCGATCCTGCTGGGCGTATCCAGCGGCGCTCGGGCGCAATTCGCCTTCGAGGATGAGATCCTGCCGCCGCGGGTCGTGGCCTGGCGTCTCGCCGATCGCGGTTTCACGGGCCTCAGCCGCCCGCGCTTCGACGGACGGGGCTATGTCGTCGACGCGGTCGGACCGACCGGCATCCCGGTGCGGCTCTTCGTCGATTCGACAACCGGTGCGATCGTTGGGCGCCAGCGGATCGGCGCGCCGGAAACCTATGCGCGGCTGGAGCGCCCCGCCCCCGGTTTCGGCTGGACCGAGGACGACGCGGCTCCGCGGCGAGTGATCCGACCCGTGCCGCAGGAGGAAGGCCCGGCGCTGCGGCTTCAGCGCCGGCCGACCAACGAGGCCCTTCGACCGGATGGCAATCCCGACGGCCTGAACCCCGACGGGATCGTCCGCACACCGCCGCCGCGGAAGGTCGCCCGTGCTGTGCCCCCTCGGCCGACGGACGTGAAGCCGACGCACCGCACGTCGCCCGAAGCGCCCACGCCGCAGATCGCCCCTGCCGAAGCGGCGAAGTTGGATCCCAAACCGGCATCGGGAACCGATACCAAGGCGGCCGCGATCGAGAAGGCGGCGCCTCCGGCACCGGCGCCCAATACATCGGCGCCCGTGGCCTCGAAGCCGGCTGAAGCTGTCGTCGCGGAGACGGCAAAGCCGCCTGCGAAGGACTGGAAGGATCCGCCCGCGTCGGACAAGAAGCACGTTCGGGTCATCGGCGGCGCCACCATCGTCCCGGGCACAGCCGAATAGAGACCAGTCGCCGAACGGCCGGCTGCTAACCCGGAATCAGCCGCTCAGCACCCGTGAAGACCGTGACCGTATCGGATCGCGCGATGGCGCAGAGCGTCATGCCGTGAGCCTTGGCGCGTTCGAGCGCCAGGGATGTGGGTGCCGAGATCGCGACGATCACGGCCGCGCCGAGGCTGGCCGCCTTCTCGACCATCTCGAACGAGCAGCGGCTCGTGATGACGAGGAAACCGGCATCCGGCGCCGTTCCCGACCGCATCAGCGCGCCGATCAGCTTGTCGAGGGCATTGTGGCGGCCAACGTCCTCGCGCAGCGCACAGAGGGTGCCGTCAAGGCCGGCCCAGGCCGCGGCGTGGACGGCGCGTGTCTCGGCACCGAGAACCTGAGCCCGGTCGAGGCTCGACAGAGCACGGGCGATGGCCGGCAGGCTGACCCGGACATCGGCCGCCAGGACACCGTCGGCCTGGGGCAATTGCGCCAGATCCTCGATGCCGCAGACGCCGCAGCCGGTGCGGCCGCTGATGGCGCGTTTCCGCGCCAGATGCTCGCGGAGGCGCCCGGGCGCCAGTTCGACGTGGAGGCGGATGCCATCCGCGCCGGTCTCGACCCGGGTCGCGCGGATCTCCGCCGCGCTGTCCACGATCCCCTCCGTGAGACTGAACCCGTAGGCGAAATCCTCCAGGTCCGCAGGGGTCGCCATCATCACGGCGTGCGGAACGCTGCCGTAGACGAGGTTGACCGGCGCTTCCACCGCCAACGCCCGCGTGTCGTGCTTCGACATCGAGCCGGAATAGGCCATCACCTGCATGGGCAGGCGCACTGCACAGGGCAGCGGACCGGACGAGGGGCCTTCCGGCTGCGTCGACATTTCGAACTCCGATGACACGTCGGGGACGGTAGGCGCCGCCCGACCCGCGTTGCAACGTCACGGGGACGGATTTCGCGTCCGCGGGATCGCATTCCCACCATCGGGATCCCGGGACCCGGCGGGAACGCCGAAGGGGACCGCGGACGCGCCGCGCGTATCCGCCATTGTGGTAGTGCGCAGGCGCCACGACGGTTCGCGAACCGGCGGGAAAGCGTGCGATGCGACGCTTGTGCGGTTGCACCGCGCCGGCCCTTGTGGTCTGAAGCCCCGGTCGGATAATGCCGGGTGACACAACCGGTACTCCGTTACGTCGGTACGATCCCGCACTCGATCAAGACGGGGAGGTCCGGCGACAGTCAGACAGCCAGGGGAGCCACGAGAGGCAGATGCGGACGGTGCGGACGATCAACCGGTCACTCTGGAGCCTCGCCTCGCTCGGCGCCTCGCTCTTCCCGATAGCAGGCGCGCAGGCTGCGGGCTTCGGTCAACCGGTTCCGTGGGAAATGAGCCGGCAGATCCCGGTGACGGAGAATGCGCGCGACATCCTGAGCTTCGAGGTCGGCTTGCATTGGCTGTCCCTGGCGATCTCGGTGTTCGTACTGGGCCTGATCCTCTGGTGCGTCTTCCGCTTCAATGAGAAGCGGAATCCCACCCCCTCGCGCACCACCCATAACACCGCCATCGAGATCGCCTGGACGATCGTGCCGGTGCTGATCCTGGTGGCCGTGGCGATCCCGTCCTTCCGTCTGCTGCGCACGCAGCTCTCGGACCCGAAGGCTGACATGATCGTCAAGGTCATCGGTCACGCGTGGTACTGGTCCTACGAATACCCGCAGACCGAGGCCGGCGGCGGCTTCACGTTCGATGCGAACATCGACGAGGACAAGCAGCCGCGCCTGCTTCAGACCGACAACGAGATGGTCGTCCCGGTCGGCAAGATCGTGAAGATCCAGGTCACCGCCGCCGACGTGCTGCATTCCTGGGCCATGCCGGCCTTCGGCTTCAAGATCGACGCCGTTCCCGGCCGCCTCAACCAGATGTGGTTCAAGGCCGACAAGGAAGGCACGTTCCACGGCCAGTGCTCCGAGCTATGTGGCCAGCGCCACGCCTACATGCCGATCGTGGTGCGTGTCGTCAGCGAGCAGGCCTACGCCGACTGGCTGAAGGAGGCCAAGACCAAGTACGCCCGCATCGACAACGGCACGAGCGTCGCCGAGGCGCGCTGAGCCCCGGCTGACCGATCCGAACCCATCAGATCCACAAGGCACCCGAATCCATGGCTACAGCCGCAGCCCATGCCGAGGCCCACGAGGTCCACGACCACAAGCCGTCGTTCTTCGCCCGCTGGTTCCTGTCGACGAACCACAAGGACATCGGCACTCTCTACCTGCTCTTCGCCTTCTGCGCCGGCATGATCGGCGCGTTCCTCTCCTTCGGCATCCGGATGGAGATGGAGGCGCCCGGCCTGCAGTACTTCTCGAACCCCGCGACCTACAACGTGTTCGTCACGGGCCACGGTCTCATCATGGTGTTCTTCATGGTGATGCCGGCGCTGATCGGCGGCTTCGGCAACTGGTTCGTGCCCCTCATGATCGGTGCGCCCGACATGGCGTTCCCGCGCATGAACAACATCTCGTTCTGGCTGACGGTGGCGGGCTTCTGCTCCCTGCTCTGCTCGCTGTTCGTCGAGGGCGCGCCGGGCGCGTCCGGCGCCGGCACCGGGTGGACCGTCTACCCACCGCTCTCGACCGCCGGCCATCCCGGCCCGGCCGTCGACTTCGCGATCTTCGCCCTGCACCTCTCGGGCGCCGGCTCGATCCTCGGCGCGATCAACTTCATCACCACCATCCTGAACATGCGCGCCCCGGGCATGACGCTGCACAAAATGCCGCTCTTCGCCTGGGCCGAGCTGGTGACCGCCTTCCTGCTGCTGCTGTCGCTGCCGGTTCTGGCGGGCGCCATCACGATGCTGCTCACCGACCGCAACTTCGGCACGACCTTCTTCGACCCGGCCGGCGGTGGTGACCCGATCCTGTACCAGCACCTGTTCTGGTTCTTCGGTCACCCCGAAGTGTACATCATGATCCTGCCGGCCTTCGGCATCGTCTCGCACATCATCGCCACGTTCTCGCGCAAGCCCGTCTTCGGCTACCTCGCGATGGCCTACGCCATGGTGGCGATCGGCGTCGTCGGCTTCGTCGTGTGGGCGCACCACATGTACACGGTCGGCCTGTCGCTCCAGACGCAGTCCTACTTCGTGTTCGCCACCATGGTGATCGCGGTGCCGACCGGCGTGAAGATCTTCTCGTGGATCGCCACCATGTGGGGCGGCTCCATCCGCTTCACCGCCGCGATGCACTGGGCGGTGGGCTTCATCTTCCTGTTCACCGTCGGCGGCGTGACCGGCGTCGTGCTCGCCAACTCGGCGGTCGATAAGTACCTGCACGACACCTACTACGTGGTCGCGCACTTCCACTAYGTGCTGTCTCTCGGTGCCGTGTTCATCATCTTCGCCGGTGTCTACTACTGGTTCCCGAAGATGACCGGCCACATCATCCCGGAATGGGCCGGCAAGCTGCACTTCTGGCTGGCCTTCATCGGCGCGAACGTCCTGTTCTTCCCGATGCACTTCCTCGGCCTCGCCGGCATGCCGCGTCGGTACGCCGACTATCCGGAGGCCTTCGCGGGCTGGCACAAGGTGTCGACCTACGGCGGCCACATCTTCGGTCTCGGCATGTTCGTGTTCGTGATCGGCGTGGTCCTGGCCTTCCGCTCCAAGGAGCGGGCCGCGGACAATCCGTGGGGCGAAGGCGCCACCACCCTCGAGTGGACGCTGTCCTCTCCGCCCCCGTTCCACCAGTTCGAGACGCTGCCCCGCATCGTCGACGAGCCCGGCGCGCACTGATAGACAAACCGCGAGGGCCGCATCCGCGGCCCTCGCCCTTTCCCGGAGGCCGGTCACCGACCTCCCGGCAAGGGCGAGCGACGAGGGCGATCCGCATGGGTTCGGGCTTTATCCCGAGCCCCGCTCACGCCAATCCTTGGAACACGTCGACTTCAAGACACGACCCGACCGTGACGCGCGCGGCCGGGCGCCGACACAGCAGCGGCAGACGCGATGACGAGCCTGACGAACACCCTCGGACCGGACGTTCCGACCCCGGCCCTCACGAGCGCCGGCGGCGACGTTCCGGACTATTTCGCCCTGCTCAAGCCGCGGGTGATGGTCCTCGTCATCTTCACCGCCCTGGTCGGGATGGTCGTCTCCCAGGGCCACGTGCAGCCGGCGATCGGCGCCATCTCGCTGCTGGCCATCGCGGTCGGCGCCGGCGCCTCCGGCTGCCTCAATATGTGGTGGGACGCGGATATCGACGCCGTTATGAGCCGCACGGCCACGCGGCCGATCCCGGCCGGCAAGATCACGTCCGAGGAAGCCCTCGGCTTCGGGCTGTTCCTCTCGGTGGCGTCGGTGCTGGTTCTCGGCCTGACCGCGAACTGGCTGGCCGCGGCGCTCCTCGCCTTCACCATCGTCTTCTACGCGGTGGTCTACTCGATGTGGCTCAAGCGGGCGACCGCGCAGAACATCGTCATCGGCGGCGCCGCGGGCGCCCTTCCGCCGGTCATCGGCCAGGCGGTGGTCACCGGTTCGGTGGGGATCGAGTCGCTCGTCCTGTTCGCCATCATCTTCATCTGGACCCCGCCGCATTTCTGGGCGCTCGCCCTGATCAAGGCTGACGAGTATGCCCGTGCCGGCATCCCGATGATGCCGAACGTCGCCGGCCCGGCCTCCACCCGCCGTCAGATCGTATGGTACTCCCTGCTCCTCGCGCCCCTCGGCCTCGCGCCGGTGGCCCTGGGCTTCGGCGGCGTGATCTATGCGGTGATCGGCCTCGTGGGCGGTCTCGGCATGGTGGCCTTCAGCATCCGGGTGCTCCGGAACCGCGAGGGCGAGGCCGAGAAGCGCGCCGCGATGGGCATGTTCGGCTTCTCGATCCTGTATCTGTTCGCGCTGTTCTCGGCGCTGCTGGCCGAGCAGAGCTTCGGCCTGTTCCACCCGGTGCTGGGCTGATTACGATGGCGGATCCCGAGATCCAGTATCGACCGCTGACGCCCGAAGAGGAGGCGCGCCGGCGCAAGCGCTCTGTCGCGATCGCGTTGGCCCTCGGCGCCTGGGTCCTGCTGTTCTTCGTGCTGACGATCGTCAAGCTCGGGCCGCAGATCCTCAGCCGGCCGCTCTGAGGCGCTCGCGATGACAGCTCCCCGCCCGAACCCGAACCGCGGGGCGACGCGCACCGCGCTCGCCTGCGCCGGCCTCGCCGTCGGCATGGTCGGCCTCGCCTTCGCATCTGTGCCGCTCTACGACGCGTTCTGCAAGGCGACCGGGTACGACGGGACGCCCCGTCAGGGACCGGCCCTCGCTGCCGTCGCTACGCGGTCCGACGACAGCATGATCGTGCATTTCGACACGAACGTCGCGCCGGGCCTGCCCTGGAAGTTTGCCCCGGAGGCCAATCGCGTCGAGGCAAAGCTCGGCGAGACCAAGACGGTCTTCTTCCGGGTGCAGAACACCGGCACCAAGCCGTCCACGGGTGTCGCGACCTTCAACGTTCAGCCGGGACTGATGGGCGGCTACTTCGTCAAGGTCGCCTGCTTCTGCTTCAACGAGCAGACGCTGCAGCCGGGCGAGACGCTCGACGTGCCGGTGGTGTTCTATGTCGACCCGGCCGTGCGGGATGATTCCAACACCGCGCATCTCTCGGAGATGACGCTGTCGTACACCTACTTCGCCGCGAAGAACGGGCAGCCGGTCACCGCGGCGGTGGCGAATTCCGGTTCACCGGGCACGAAGGGCGATTTCTGATCGCGGGACCGTGACAACACGGCCCCGCACCGCCTACACGTGCCGACAAGCTTGGGCGTGGTGCAGACCGTGCCCGGTCAAGAGTAAGCAGCGTAAGGCCGGATGCCGGTAACGGCGCAGGGCGCGAGGGTGAGGAGCAACGGGACGATGGCCGAGGCGCACGCCAAGAATCACGACTTTCACATCCTGAACCCGAGCCCATGGCCGCTCATCGGCGCCTTCTCGGGTTTCCTGATGGCGTTCGGTGCGGTCTTCTGGATGAAGAGCCTCCAGATCGGCACCTTGTCCCCGGGTCCGTACATCTTCGGTGCCGGCGCGATCGGCGTCCTCTACACGATGTTCTCGTGGTGGAAGGACGTGGCGCACGAGGCGAATTCGGGCGATCACACCCGCGTCGTCCAGCTGCATCACCGCTACGGCATGATGATGTTCATCGCCTCCGAGGTGATGTTCTTCGTCGCGTGGTTCTGGGCCTATTTCGAGGCCGCCCTCTACACCGCCGACCCCATCCAGGTGTCGCGCGTGGAGTTCACCGGCGGCGTCTGGCCGCCGAAGGGCATCGAGGCGTTCGATCCCTGGCACCTGCCGCTCCTCAACACGTTGATCCTGCTGACCTCGGGCACCACCGTGACCTGGGCGCACCATGCGATGCTGGAGGGTGACCGCAAGGGCCTGAAGTACGGCCTGTGGCTGACGATCATCCTCGGCGTGCTGTTCACTGCCTGCCAGGCCTACGAGTACAGCCACGCCGAATTCGGCTTCTCGGGCAGCATCTACTCGTCGACCTTCTTCATGGCGACGGGCTTCCACGGCGCCCACGTGATCATCGGCACGATCTTCCTGGCGGTGTGCCTGTTCCGGGCCTACGCGGGCCAGTTCACGCCGCGCCAGCATCTCGGGTTCGAGTTCGCGGCTTGGTACTGGCACTTCGTCGACGTGGTGTGGCTGTTCCTGTTCGCCGCCATCTACGTGTGGGGCTCGGGCGTCTTCCACGGCGCCGCGCACTGAGGCCGATCCATCCCGCCGTTGCATGGCGGACCTGTGAAGGGCGGCTTCGGCCGCCCTTTCGCGTTTCCGATCCCTCGAAATCCCCATATCGGATGTGACGGAGCAGACGCGGCAGGACCGCGGACTGCGCGGATCAGCCCTGGAGTGTGCCTGTGGACGACCGAACCTACGCGCCACCGCCTCCGATCCCCACCGGCCTGCGCGGCCGCTGCCCGCGCTGCGGCGAGGGCCATCTGTTCCGCGGCTTCCTGACCCTGCGCCCGGCCTGCGACGCCTGCGGCCTCGACTACGCGAAATTCGACTCGGCGGACGGGCCGGCCTTTTTCGTGATGTCGATCGTCGGCCTGATCGTCGTCGGCCTCGCCCTGTGGCTCGAGATCACCTACGAGCCGCCGATCTGGGTTCATGCGCTGGTCGCTGCGACGCTGTCGATCGGCCTCAGCCTGCTCCTGGTCCGGCCTCTGAAGGGCCTCCTGATCGCCCTCCAGTTCAGCAATCGGGCCGAAGAGGGGCGCTTCGAGCGGTGAGCGCGGCTGCACAGACCCGGCCCGCCTGGCGCGACCTCCTGGCGCCGGGGCTCGCCTCGCTGATCGCGCTGGCGATCCTGCTGGGCCTCGGGACGTGGCAGCTCGAGCGGAAGGCCTGGAAAGAAGACCTCATCGCCCGCATCGTCCGGCAGAGCCGGGCGGAACCCGTGGCACCGCCGGCGCCGGAGGCCTGGGATCCCGGCCGCGACGAGTTTCGCCACGTGCGCGTCTCCGGACGCTTCCGCAACGACAAGGAGACCCTGGTGCACGGCCTCGCGGCCGGCGAGACGCCGGGTCGAGCCCTGCAGGGCTACTACGTTCTCACCCCGCTTGAGCGGGACGACGGCGGCGTGGTGCTGATCAACCGCGGCTTCGTTCCGACCGAACTCAAGGGGCAGAGCGATCGGCGGGACGGCCTCATCGAGGGACCGACGACGGTCACCGGCATCCTCCGCGCGAGCGAGGCCCGCGGGCTGTTCGTGCCGGAGCCGGATCCCGCCCGCGGGGAATGGTTCAACCGGGACATTGCCGGCATCGCATCGGCCCGCGGCCTCGGGGTTGTCGCGCCGTACCTGATCGAGGCCGACGCGGTGCCAGGACAGACGACGTGGCCCCGCGGCGGCCAATTGCGGGTCGACCTGCCGAACAACCACCTGCAATACGCGTTCACGTGGTTCGGCCTCGCCGCCTGCTTGATCGGCGTGTTTTCGGTCTTCGCGTGGCGCCGCCTGCACGATTCATCGGCGGCCCGGGGCGCCTAGAAAAAAGCAGCGGCCTCGCCGTTACGGCAAGGAACAGTCTCGCCCGGATCGGCCGAAAAACGGCACCTCATTCCTTTGACCGCGCGTCGTCGCCCCGGAATACTTTCGGTGTTCTTGAGCGATCGATCGCGTCCTGCATTGTGTATACAGTTCGCGTCGATCATCCGAAGACGACGCGGCGCCTGGACGTCGTGCAACTGAGGTTACGCCGAATGAGCAGCCATTTCGACCACGGACCGCGCGAGCCTATCCGCTTCGCGTACTGGGTGCCCAACGTCTCCGGGGGCTTGGTGATCAGCAAGATACCCCAGCGGACGAGCTGGGATGCCGATTACAATCGGAAGCTGGCCCAGATCGCCGAGGAGGCGGGATTCGATTACGGCCTGACGCAAATTCGGTTCACCGCAGGGTACGGTGCCGAGAACCAGCATGAATCGGTTGCCATCAGCCATGCGCTCCTGGCCGCGACGACCAAGCTCAAGGTGATCGCCGCCCTCCTGCCCGGACCTTGGCATCCGACGCTCGCCGCCAAGCAGATCGCCACGATCTCGCAGCTCACGGAGGGGCGCATCGCGGTCAACATCGTCTCGGGATGGTTCTCGGGGGAGTTTCGCGCGATCGGAGAGCCCTGGCTCGATCACGACGAGCGCTACCGCCGGTCCGAGGAGTTCATCCGCAGCCTGCGCGGAATCTGGACGCAGGACAATTTCACCTTCCGCGGCGATTTCTATCGCTACAGCGACTACACCCTGAAGCCCAAGCCCGCGCAGCCGTTACCCGAGATCTTCCAGGGCGGCTCGTCCCGGGCGGCTCGCGACATGGCGACCCGCGTCTCCGATTGGTACTTCACCAATGGCGGCACGCCGGAGACGATCCGCGCCCAGGTGGACGACATCCGCGCGAAGTCGGCCGAGACGGGCAACCATCCCCGCATCGGGGTGAATGCCTTCGTGATCGCCCGCGACACCGAGGAGGAGGCCCGCGCCGCCCTCCAGGAGATCATCGACCATGCCGACCCGGACGCCGTGAAGGCCTTCGGCCACGAAGTGAAGAATGCCGGCAAGGCCTCACCGGAGGGGGAAGGCAACTGGGCGAAGTCGAGCTTCGAGGATCTCGTCCAGTACAACGACGGCTTCAAGACCAACCTGATCGGCACGCCTGACCAGATCGCCGAACGGATCGTGGCGCTGAAGGATGCGGGTGCGGACCTCGCCCTGCTGGCGTTCCTGCATTTCCAGGAGGACGTCGCGTATTTCGGCGCGCACGTGATCCCGCGGGTCCGCGCCCTTGAGGCCGCCCGCGACCGGCGCGTCGAGGCGGCTTGACCGCCGCCTACCGCGATCCGAATCCCGACAGACCGGAGTGAGCCATGACCATCGCCGTCGATGCGCGCGCGCTCGAACCCTCGCGCCCCCAGGGCGTGCCCGGCCCCGCGCGGCCGCCCTCCCCCGCTCATGTGATCCGAGACGATGCCGAGGCGCTGTCCGTCGCCCACCGGCTGGCGGAAGAGTTCCGGGCCGGCGCTTCCGAGCGGGACCGCCACGCCGTGCGGCCGATCGCGGAACTCGACGCCTTCTCCCAGAGCGGCCTGTGGTCGATCAATGTGCCGCGGGCCTATGGCGGCCCGGAGATCTCGTACCGGACGCTCGCCCAGGTGATCGCCATCCTGGCAGCCGCCGACCCAGCCATCGCGCAGATCGCTCAGAACCATCTCGGAATCCTGGCAGCGATCCGGACCGTGTCGAACGAGGCGCAGAAGCACCTGCTGTTCGGGGAGGTGCTGCGCGGCACGCGGTTCGGCAACGCGTTTTCGGAGCGCGGCACCAAACGGGCGGCGGACTTCGACACACGGTTCACCGATGACGGCGACCATGTCGTGGTCCGGGGCCAGAAGTTCTACGCCACCGGTGCCCTGCTGGCGCACAGCGTTCCCATCGTCGCCCTCGATGCCGAAGGGCGCGCTTGGTACGCCATCGCTGCGCGGGATGCGCCCGGCCTGACCGTGATCGACGACTGGTCGAGCTTCGGCCAGCGCGGCACGGCGAGCGGCACCGTGCTGATCGAGGACGTCCGCGTGCCCAAGACCCATCTGGTGCCGGCCTGGAAGGGCTACGAGGCGCCCACCGCCGACGGCGCCGTCTTCCAGATCATCCAGGCGGCCGTGGACGCCGGGATCGGCCGCGAGGCCCTCGACGACACGATCCGCTTCGTTCGCGAGAAGGCCCGTCCCTGGATCGACAGCGGCCTGGAAAGGGCCGCGGACGATCCCTACACGATCCATGCAATCGGCGACCTGACCATCCGCCAGCACGCCGCCGAGGCGCTGCTCGACCGCGCCGGGCTCGCCCTCGACGCGGCCGTCGCTCGGCCGGACGCCGCGCGCGTGGCGGCCGCGCAGCTCGCCGTGGCCGAGGCGAAGGTGCTGACCACCGAGGTGGCACTGGCAGCGTCGAACAAGCTCTTCGAGCTGTCGGGGACCCGTTCCACGCTGGCCGCGGAGAACCTCGACCGTCACTGGCGAAATGCCCGTACCCACACGCTGCACGATCCGGTGCGCTGGAAATACGCGATCATCGGCAACCACGCGTTGAACGGCGTGAATCCGCCGCTCCACGCCTGGAGCTGAACGCACCCCTACAGCACCGGCAGCCCCCGGGCCTTGGCCTCCTCGCCAGGCTCGACATGGATCGTCACCACGGCGCCCTGGATCGTCGTCTCCAGGGCGGTCTCCAGCCGATCGCAGATGGCGTGGGAAGCCTCGACCGTCATGGTGCCGGGCACCACCAGGTGGAAATCGATGAAGGTCGCCTGACCGGCCGATCGGGTGCGGACGTCGTGGGCCTCCAATGCCCCCTCCCCGTGCTGTGAGATGAGCGAGCGGATCTGGCTGACCATCTCGGGGGGTGCGGCCCGGTCCATGAGGCCGTCGACGGATTCCCTGACCATCCGGAAACCGGACCACAGGATGTTGAGGGCGACGAGACCCGCCACCAACGGATCGAGGATCGGATAGCCCGTCAGAACCACGGCGCCCACGCCAGCCAGCACGCCGCAGGAGGTGACGACGTCCGCGAAGATGTGGCGCGCGTCAGCGATGAGCGCGGGCGAACGCCATTGCTGGCCCCAACGCATGAGGGCCACCGCCCACGCGGCATTGATGATCCCGGCAGCGAAGTTGATCGCGAGACCGAGGGCCGGCGCGTCGAGGGGGACCGGCACGAGCAGCCCGAAATACGATTCGCGGAGGATCAGGAGCGCCGCCACGATGATCAGCGCGCCCTCGATCACCGCCGAGAAGAACTCGGCCTTGTGGTGCCCGTAAGGGTGGTCCTCGTCGGCCGGTCGTGCGGCGACACGCAGGGCCACGAAGGCGCCCACCGCCGCGACCACGTTGATGATGCTCTCCAGCGCATCCGAATACAGGGCGAGGCTGCCGGTGAGCCACGCGGCGTAGAACTTCAGCGCCGTGACAGCGAGTCCGATGCCCGCGCTGTGAAGTGCGGCTTTCTGGGTGCGGTCCATGACGTACGCCGTTGCGGTGACGCGGCGCCCATACGGCACCTGTCAGGGCCAAGGCCACGGCAAAGGTTCGACGGAATCGAAAACCTGTTAGCCGCGGCTAAGTCTCCGCGGCGGTATCCTGGCCGCGGGCGGCCTCGCGCCGGCGGCTCACCTCCGCCTTGGCGCGGGCGGCTTCGGCCTTGCGCAGGTAGCGGCGGCGCTGCCAGGCGAAGCGCGCCGCCGCCGCCAGGGCCTCCAGGCGCCCGGCCTCGCGCTCCCAGTAGGTCAGGAGCTGCCCGTCCAACGTGACCCGGCGGGGGCGGCCCGGCGCCGTCACGATTCACCACCCCGCCGGGCGGCCGGCTCGCCCGTTTCGGCCACGATCAGCGCGTCCACGTCGCCGCGGAAACTCCCGGCGCCGGCATTCGGAACCGGCGCGGCGGGGCTGCCGAAGGGTTGGCTCGGATAAGCGGACTCGAACTTTGCGCGCGCGGCCTTCGGATCCTCTGCCTTGAGCACGATCTCGGGGGTGCCGGGCAGCGGCCAGCGTGGATCGGCCTCGTCACGGGGGCGAACGGCGTACCGGGGCATCGATGGGGCCTCAGGCGTCTCGGTGACGCGGAAAACGGGTGTGCTCCCCGACGGTTCCGCGGTTGAAACCGCGTCGGGTTCAGTGCAGGCAACCGGCGATGCGCGTGGACCTCTTCGATTTCGAGCTGCCGGAGACCAGCATCGCCCTGCGCCCGGCCGAGCCGCGCGATGCCGGGCGCCTGCTCGTGGTGCGTCCCGGTGAGCCGCTGGCTGATCGCGCCGTCCGCGACCTGCCGGACGTCCTGCGGAGCGGCGACGCGCTGGTTTTCAACGACACGCGGGTGATCCCCGCGCGGCTGAACGGAGTGCGCACGCGTCCCGGCGCACCCGGCCAACGCACCGAGGTCATGCTACATCTGCGGGAATCCCTCGACCGCTGGCGCGCCTTCGCGCGACCCGCCAAACGCCTCGCGCCCGGCGACGCGCTGCAATTCGGGTCCCTCGCCGCCACGGTGGTCGAGAAGGCCGAGGCCGGCGAGATCGTCCTGGCCTTCGACCGGGGCGGCGCCGAGCTCGACGCCGCCATCGCCCGCGAAGGAGCCCTGCCGCTGCCCCCCTACATCGCGGGCAAGCGCGCCACGGACGCCCGCGACACCACCGATTATCAGACGGTTTACGCCCGCAATCCGGGAGCCGTGGCAGCCCCGACCGCCGGCCTCCACTTCTCCGAGGCGCTGTTGGCCGATCTGGATGCCGCTGGGCTGCGACGACACCACGTCACCCTCCATGTCGGCGCCGGCACATTCCTGCCGGTCAAGGCCGAGGATACCGACGGGCACCGCATGCACGCGGAGGTCGGTATCCTCGACGCCGCCACGGCCGACGCCCTGAACGCCACCCGGGCCGCAGGCGGCCGGGTCGTCGCGGTGGGCACCACGGCCCTGCGCCTGCTGGAGAGCGCCGCCGCCCCGGACGGGACGCTCTCGGCGTTCTCGGGGCCAACCGAGATCTTCATCACGCCGGGCCACCGGTTCCGCGCCGTCGATGCGCTGGTGACCAACTTCCACCTGCCCCGTTCGACACTCTTCATGCTGGTTTCGGCCTTCTCCGGCCTGGAGACGATGCGTGCGGCCTACGCGCACGCGATCGAGGCCGGATACCGGTTCTACTCCTACGGCGACGCCAGCCTGCTCTTCCCGAGCCCGCGCGCGGACCTTCCATGACCGAGACTTCCTTCGGCTTCAGCCTGCTGAAGCAGGACGGCACCGCCCGGACGGGCTTGATCGCGACGCCGCGCGGCGAGATCCGTACCCCGGCCTTCATGCCGGTGGGCACGGCCGCGACCGTCAAGGCGATGTATCCGGGCCAGGTCCGCGACCTGGGCGCCGACGTCGTCCTCGGGAACACCTATCACCTGATGCTGCGGCCCGGGCCGGAGCGCATGGCCCGCCTCGGCGGCCTGCACCGGTTCATGAATTGGGACCGGCCGATCCTGACGGATTCCGGCGGCTTCCAGGTGATGTCGCTGTCCGCCCTCCGGAAGATCGACGAGCAGGGCGTGACCTTC
Organism: Methylobacterium sp. P3_A11; assembly: GCF_056403155.1. Classification (NCBI taxonomy): domain Bacteria; kingdom Pseudomonadati; phylum Pseudomonadota; class Alphaproteobacteria; order Hyphomicrobiales; family Methylobacteriaceae; genus Methylobacterium; species Methylobacterium sp. P3_A11. The sequence continues at coordinate 26,003 of NZ_JBFUGA010000012.1, read as the reverse complement.
CGCTCGCATATCGACGGCACCGCCCACCACATGAGTCCGGAACGCTCCATCGAGATCCAGGGGCTGCTCGGCTCCGACATCCAGATGCAGCTCGACGAATGCGTGCGGCTGCCGGCGGATCACGCGGCCATCGAGAAGGCCATGCACCTGTCCCTGCGCTGGGCGGAGCGCTGCCGCGTCGCCTTCGGGGAGCAGCCCGGTCGGGCTCTGTTCGGCATCGTCCAGGGCGGCGATGTCCCGGCCCTGCGGGTGGAGAGCGCGCGGGCGCTGACCGACCTCGACCTGAAGGGCTACGCGGTGGGGGGTCTCGCGGTGGGCGAGCCGCAGGCAGTCATGTTCGCCATGATCGAGACCGTGGAGCCGCACCTTCCCACGGCTAAGCCCCGCTACCTGATGGGTGTCGGCACGCCGGACGACATCCTGGGTGCGGTCGCCCGCGGCATCGACATGTTCGATTGCGTGATGCCCACCCGCGCGGGCCGCCACGGCTTGGCCTACACGCGTCACGGTCGCGTCAACCTGCGCAACGCCCGCCATGCCGAGGACACTACCCCCCTGGACGAAGCCTCGACCTGCCCGGCCGCCCGAGATTATTCCCGCGCCTACCTGCATCACCTCGTGCGGTCGAACGAGATTCTCGGGATGATGCTGCTGACCTGGAACAACCTCGCCTATTACCAGGATCTGATGGCTGGAGCGCGTGCGGCGATCCGGGACGGCCGCTTCGCGGATTACTGCGCCGGCACCCGCGCGGGCTGGGCAAGGGCCGAACGCGCCTCGGCCTGACTCAGCGCGTTACGGAGGCGTGAGAACCCGGTAGGTCCCGTCGGGATCGTCGAGGCCGGTCGATACGGCCGCCTTCAGGTCCGCCACGAGGCGCGCCGCCACGGGGAGCCGGTAATGCAAGGCGTCCCAGTAGTTGGCGTCCTGGGTCGTGAGCGGCGATATCCGGCGGAAATCCACCACCACGGCGCCCCGGCGCGCACCGATCTCTGCGGTGCGCGCCTTGCAGGCCTCCGCGCGACGGGCCGCCGGTGAGCCGGGCGCCCCCTGAGCCGCGGCATGGACAGGCATGAAGGCCACCAGCTTCAGGGCGTCCGGCGGGATCCGTCCGAGGAGATCGTCCAGCCGGTCGAGGGCCGGCATGGGGCTCTCGGGGGCGTCCGCGGCGGCCGGATCGACCGTGCCCGCGCGGATGTGCGCCCGGGCACGCGCGAGGTCGTAGCGCTCCTCCGGCGGCGTGAACACCGCGTAGCCGTCCCCGCGGATCCTCGGCCTCGCCAGGCCCAGGTCCGCGAAAGCCACCTGGACGGCCGTCGTGATGGCGCGCAGGTTCATCTGGCGGAGCAGACCGCCCGGCGTTCCCTCGGTGTAGAGCCACTCAGGAAAGGCGTTGGCCGTCCGCATCGGCGGATCGGCGGCGCACCAGGTCGCATCGAGGCCGAACAGCACGGCGCGGACCTGACGATGCGCCAGGAACAAGGCGGCCAGTCGGATCTGCTCGTCGGGCGTCGCGGCGTTGACGGCAAGGTTGGCGAACCGGACGCCGAACGCGGCATCGAGCGCATGCGGGTCGAGTAACCGTGCGGTCGAGGTGCCGAAGACGGCCGCGTCGAATGGGCCGCCGCGGGCGATCTGCGGGTAGGAGAGACGCTGGTTGGCGTCCATGATCGGCCCCGGCGGACGGCCGGGGGCTGCCCGCAGACCGTAGGGATCAGTGGCCGTGACGAAGGCGATCGCCGCCACGCCCGTGACGATGGCGCCGACGACGAAACTGCGGGCGAAGCCGAACCAATCTGCGGGCCGTCCGACGGAGGGTGGGTGGGGCGAAGCCATGCACCGGCTCCATACGCGCTTCCGCCCTGCGCGTCGCTGTGCGGCCTCGCGCCTGTCGCCGGCAGTCGTCTCGGACCGCGATGGCGCGCAAGTCCCTTCCGCCCTGATGCGCTGCCGATCCTGCCCGGGCCGGAAAGACACGGGCGTCGACCGGCTCACCCGGCCGTCTGGCGGTGACGGACCGCGGTGGCCACAAGGGCGTAGAGGACGGCCGCGTTCAGCACATGCCAGAGCGGGTGCGTGCCCGTCGGCAGGATCGCACAAGCCGCCCAGTCGGCAGTCCGCGCGGCGAGCGACATCAGGAAGAGCATGCCGATGCCGGCAAGCCGCCGCCCCGTTCCCACGAAGCGCTCTTCGGGACGGTGCGCCGCCGCCCACGCCACCCCGAACAGCGCAACTAGAGCTGGCAGGTAATCGATGGAACCGTTGGTCAGCTGCGCGACGTCGAGGCCGGTTAGCCCGTCGAGYATCGGCGTCAGTGCGAAGCCGAACAGGGCGAAGCCACCGGTCGCCGCCGCGACACGGACCGGCGGGAGGCGAAGGAATCGGTGCAGCGCGAGGGCGAGATACGCGTAGATGAACAGCGCGATGGGGATCACGTCGGCGAGCATCGCCCCGTAGACCGCCAGGGTGTGGAACAGGAACGAGCCCACGCCCACGACCGCGATCAGCGCGGAGAGGCCGAGGCAGGACCGGTCGGTCGGGGTAGCCGTAGCTGCGCGGCGCGCCGCCGCCGCGGCGGCCAGGAGGAAGGCCACGTTCGACAGGGCATTGGCCGGCTCGGCCCAGAATTGAGGGCCACCCCGCTCGCAATAGGCGCTCACCGGCTCGAACCAATCCATCGGCGGACCCTAGATCCCCGTCCTTGCGCCGGGATGGCCTTGTCAGCGCGCGGCGAAGCGCGGATGACGGCGCGGCGGCGACCGGAAGCGAAGCGATGCGGATCACGACCTGGAACGTCAATTCGATCAAGCAGCGGCTGCCGCACCTGCTCGGTTTCCTCGAGGAGGCGAAACCCGATGTGGTCTGCCTTCAGGAGTTGAAATGCCAGGACGAGGCGTTCCCCCGCGCCGAGGTCGAGGGCGCAGGCTACGCCGTCGAGACCCTGGGCCAGAAGGCCTATAACGGCGTGGCCCTGCTGGTCCGCGCCCCCCTGGCGGTGAGCGAGGTCCGGCGCGGTCTGCCCGGCGATGGCGACGACGAGCAGGCCCGCTACATCGAGGCGCTGATCTCCGGTTCGGACTCGAAGCCCGTGCGGGTCGCCTCGATCTACCTGCCCAACGGCAACCCGGTGGACAGCCCGAAATACCCCTACAAGCTGGCCTTCCTGGAACGGCTTCGACTGCACGCCCGCGCCCTCATGCAGGACGAGATCCCCGTGGTGCTGGCCGGCGACTACAACGTCATCCCGGAGCCCGCCGACGCGGCCGATCCGGAAGCGTGGCGTACGGATGCGCTGTTCCTGCCGCAGAGCCGGGCCGCATTCCGGGCGCTGCTCGCCGAAGGCTACACCGACGGTCTGCGTGCCTGCGACCCGCGTGACGGGCTCTTCACCTTCTGGGACTACCAGGCCGGCTGCTGGCAGCGGAACTTCGGCATCCGCATCGATCACCTGCTGCTCTCGCCGCAGGCCGCCGACCGGCTGGTCTCGGCCTCGGTGCAGAAACACCTGCGCGGCCTGGAGAAGCCCTCGGACCACGTGCCGGTGACGGCGGAGCTTTCGGCAGCGTGACGGACAGCCCTATGTAGAGGGCGGCACCGGCGGATCGTATGCCGCCGCACCGCCGAACACAGGAGTCACGCTTGATCGTCTACGGCACCGGCTACTCGCCTTACGTCCGCAAAGTCCTGGTCTCCCTCGCCGAGAAGGGCGTCGCCTACGAGCACAGGCCCGTCATGTTCCACGCTCCGGATCCGGATTTCCAGGCGGCCAGCCCGCTTGGAAAGATCCCGGCCATCGAGGATGACGGTTTCCGGCTCGCCGACTCGTCGGCGATCCTCTGGTACATCGAGCGCAAACATCCGTCCCCGGCTCTCGCACCGGTCGATCCGAAGGACCTCGGCCGCGCCGTCTGGTTCGACAAGTTTGGCGATACCGAACTTTTCGGCAAGCTGATCGTGCCCTTCGTGGAGCGCGTGCTGAAGCCTAACATGATGAAGCAGCCCACCGATGAGGGTGCGGTGACCAAGGCGCTCGACAAGGATCTGCCGCCGATCTTCGACTATCTGGAAGGACAGATCTCGGGTCCGTACCTCGTGGGCGACGCCTTCAGCATCGCCGACATCTCGATCGCGACCGGGTTCTACAATTTCCAGCTGGCAAAGGCCCAGATCGACGCCGATCGCTGGCCGAAGCTCGCGGCTTACGTCGCCGGGACGCTAGCGCGGTCGTCCTTCAAGGCCGCCATGGACGCCAGGAAGGGCTGATCCCCCGCGCATGGACGCTCGCCGCAGATGTGGCTGACGGTTCGGCGAACGCGAGCCGTCAGGACATGGGTCGAAAGTCGATCACGACCGGGCCGCGATCAGGGCCGGCTTCATCCGGCGGCGATCAGCGCCGCCGCCGGATGGAGCCCACCGTCTGAAGCTGCGTCTGGGCTTCGGCGCGGTCATCCTCGTTCGCGGCGGCCCAGTTCTTGTCGTACAGCGCGACGATCCAGTCGTCCTTGCGGCTCTCCACCCCCTCCCGCGCGAGGGAGAGCCACATCAGCCCTCTCACGCGCTGGACCGGAATGCCGCCAAGGCCGTTGACCAGCATGTCGCCGAGCAGGGCCTGGGCCGGATGGTGGCCCTTCTCGGCCGCCAAGTTGAACCAGCGTGCCGCCTGCCGCGGATCAGCCTCGACGCCGGTGCCGTCGAGGTAGAGCCGGGCCAGATTGTACTGCGCGTTCGGGTCGCCATAGTACGACGCCGCGTAGTTGAACATATCGTAGGCACGCTCGGGATTCGGGCGAACATAAGTGCCCTTGATCCCCTCCAGAAAGTAGGTGCCCAGCGCCGTGAAGGCACTGCCGAGAACCGCGGAATTCTGCGGATCAGGCCCGTCGTCGGTGCTGGCATCCGCGATCCGGGAGAAGAACTCGAAGGCCTTCAGGTCGTCGTGGGGCACGCCGTCGCCCTCGGCATACATCCGGCCGAGCTTCCACAAGGCCAGGGCGTGGCCCTGGCCGGCCGCGTACTCGAGGGCACGGGCCGCACCCTGCTTGTCGCCGGCATTGTACTCACGCACGCCGGCCCTGAGCGCATCCTTCGCCGAGCGATAGCTCTTGTCCGCCACCGGCACCTGCACCGGCGTGCGGACATTGGCGTCGAGCGCCCGGGGCGCGGCCGTCGGGACGGCGCAGAGGGCGAGCGTCAGGGCCGCGGCGGTGCATCTGAAGCCGCCTCTGAACCGACCGGGACCCGCCCCGGCCGACGCCCTGCGCCGGCTGAGGTCAGTCCTAGACGTCCGCATAGCTCTGCGTCTCCTTGGCACCTCCCGGATGGGTCACGGCGCCATACAGGGCCGGCCCGACACCTTGCGCGTATTTCCAGAGATAGCCCGAGGTCGCTGTGTTGGGCCGCCCCGTCCAGGCCTTCCCGCGCTCGGCCAGCTCCTCATCCGACAAGGCGACGCTGAGCGTGCCCTGGATGGCGTCTAGGGTGATCATGTCGCCGTCGCGGATCAGGCCGATCGGGCCGCCGACAGCCGCCTCCGGGCCGACATGGCCAACGCAGAATCCGCGGGTCGCGCCGGAGAAGCGCCCGTCCGTGATGAGCGCCACCTTGTCGCCCATGCCTTGGCCGTAGAGGGCGGCCGTGGTGGAGAGCATCTCGCGCATGCCGGGGCCGCCGCGCGGACCCTCGTAGCGGATGACGAGCACCTCCCCCTCCTTGTAGGCGCGCGTCTGCACGGCCTCGAAGCAGGCTTCCTCGCCGTCGAACACCCGAGCCGGGCCGGTGAAGACCTGCTTCTCGGCCGGTATGCCCGCGACCTTCACGATGGCGCCCTCGGGGGCGAGGTTGCCCTTGAGGCCGACGACGCCGCCGGTCGGGGTGATCGGGCGATTGGCCGGGTAGACCACGTCCTGGTCCGGATTCCAGGTCACGCGGTCCATGTTCTCCGCGATGGTGCGACCGGTCACCGTCATGCAGTCGCCGTGCATGAAGCCGTGGTCGAGGAGCGTCTTCATCAGCAGCGGGATGCCGCCGACCTCGAACATGTCCTTGGCGACGTAGCGCCCGCCGGGCTTCAGGTCGGCGATGTAGGGGGTGCGGCGGAAGATCTCGGCGACGTCGAACAGCGTGAACTCGATGCCGCACTCGTGCGCGATCGCCGGCAGGTGCAATGCCGCGTTGGTCGAACCGCCGGAGGCGGCCACCACGGTCGCGGCGTTCTCGAGAGCCTTGCGGGTGACGATGTCGCGCGGGCGGATCTGCTTGGCCAGCAGCTCCATCACCTTCTCGCCGGCGGTCGCGCAGAACTTGTCGCGGATCTCGTAGGGCGCGGGGGCGCCGGCCGAATAGGGCAGCGCCAGGCCGATCGCCTCGGAGACGGTCGCCATGGTGTTGGCGGTGAACTGCGCGCCGCAGGCGCCCGCCGACGGGCAGGCGACCTGCTCCAGCTCGTCGAGATCCTCCAGGCTCATGTCGCCGACCGCGACCTTGCCCACCGCCTCGAACAGGTCCTGCACGGTGACCGGCTTGCCGCGGAACGAGCCGGGCAGGATCGAGCCGCCATAGATGAAGATCGACGGCACGTTGAGGCGCACCATCGCCATCATCATCCCGGGCAGGGACTTGTCGCATCCGGCCAACCCGACGAGGGCATCGTAGGCGTGACCGCGCATGGTCAGCTCGACCGAGTCGGCGATGACCTCGCGGGACGGCAGCGAGGCGCGCATGCCGCCATGGCCCATGGCGATGCCGTCCGTGACCGTGATGGTGCAGAACTCGCGCGGCGTGCCGTGGGCCGCGGCGACGCCCTTCTTGACCGCCTGGGCCTGGCGCATCAGCGAGATGTTGCAGGGCGCGGCTTCGTTCCAGCAGGACGCGACGCCGACCAGCGGCTGATGGATCTGCTCGCGGGTCAGACCCATGGCGTAGAGATACGAGCGATGCGGGGCGCGGTCCGGCCCCTCCGTGACGTGGCGGCTCGGCAGCTTCGACTTGTCGTTCAAACGCGTCACCATGACCCCAGACCAAGCCTTCGCACAGCCGATCCCGAGGGTGCGTTGGACCGCAGCGCGTCGCCGTTCGCGAAGCGCCGGGTGATCCGTCCGCGTGCTCGGGAAGTCCTCGTTTCTAAACGGTAAATCGTTGTCGAAATTGCCGTTTACCGCGGATGTTGAGGTGAGCCCGGACTATGGCGGGATCGCGGCGTTTACGGGCAGGTCTCGGGGCCAAGCCGGGATCGTTTTACGGTGTTGCGACCCCGCCACAGCCACGCTTGAGGCCATTTCGCACGCGGGAACGCGACGAAGGACAATCTCGTCGGAGCCGTCGGATGCTTGATCAGGTCGCGACGTGTCACCGCGCTTGGCTCGGCTCTTTTCCGATGTGTCCCGGTCATGTGAAGCAATTCAGAGGGGTTCTATTCGGAGCGCGACTTGCGCGCTTCGCGTCGAGCGCCCGCGGAACGACGTTTTAGTTGGTGAAGGATCCAACAGCGCGGGTCCCGACCGTCTCAAGGTCGAGGCTCTCCGCGATCGGGATGTGGTTCGCGCTCACCCTACCCAGGCGGCGCCGTGATCAAGCCAGGCCGGCAGGCCGCGATCGCGCCGGATTACGGACGGGCGCGGCAGCGGCCCGCGCGGATATACGGTCGGCAACACCATGGCCGCCCGGTTCGACGGCGGACCGACGCGTACCTCATGACAGGATCACCGGATGACAGGAGGGCGTGATCCCGTGCGGATTGCGCGCTCAGGCGGCCCCGGCATGGGGCGCCGGTATCTCGGTCGAGATGGCGTCCACCGTGCGCGGCATCGGGCTGCCCTGCCCGTCGGAGCGTTGGATCCGGACCTGCTGGTTGACCGGCTGCATGTTGCCGAAGGGCGTCGAGAAGGCGATCTCGGCGGCGTCGCGGCCGACGCCGATCCGCACGAGACCGTCCAGATCGGCCTGCCGGGTTGCGTCGAACAGCCACCAGCGGCCGTCGAGATAGGCCTCGAAGACCGCGTGGAAATCGCTCGGGACGAGCCCGTGGGYGTAACAGCTGACGAAACGGGCCGGGATGCCGAGCGCTCGGCAGAAGGCGGCCCCGATATGCGCGAAGTCGCGGCATACGCCGGCCCGCTTCAGCAGCGACTCGTGCGCCGTCGTCTCGCCGTCGCTGGTTCCGGGCTGATAGGCGATGTGATCGTGGATCCAGTTGCAGATCTGGTTCACGCGGGCATGCCCCTTCGGAAGAGCTCCGAATTCGGCCTGTGCGAAGGGCGTGAGCCTGTCCGAGGACACGAAGCGGCTCGGAAGCAGGAACGGCAGGATGTCGAGGGGCAGCTGCCCGACAGGCGTCTCGCTGATGGTCGCCGGGTCGGCCCGGTGCACTGTGAGGTCAACCTCCGCGTTGTATTCCAGAGCGAACGGGCCGGTGGGCACGTTGACGCCCAGGTACCGGTTGCGCTGATCGGGCGCGACGTAGATGTCGCGCTTCAGATTCGGCGTCAGAACCAGGGTCTCGCTGAGGATCTCGATGCTCTTCAGCTTCGCCACTTCGAGGTTGAAGATGAAGGTCGTGTCGGAGAGGATGTTGTAGGACAGACTACAACCCAGAGTATAGCGCATCGGATCTCCTTGCCGGATGGCGGCCTATCGGCAACTCAAGCAAGGGCCGCGCCCGATCGCCTGTTCCGGCTCAGGCCGCTCGCGGCAGCATCAGGACGGTCAGCGAGCGGACGCCCTGCGCCCCGTGGATCAGGACGCCCTCGATATCGGCGGTGGCCGACGGGCCAGTGTGCAGCACGGCATAGGCCGCGCGTCCGAATTCGGGCCGCCGATAGGCCGCCTGCACGTTCGTCACGATGTCGGCCGGATCCAGCAAAACGACGAGGTGCTGGGCGAGATAGGCCACGGCGTTCACGATCAGCTGGTCCTGTGTGAACAGGACCGAGCCGGTCTCGGCGATGCCGAACACAGCACGGACCACCGCCACGTCGACGTCCTCGACCTCCTGCGGCGCGCGCACCGTCCGCAGGTCGCGGTTGCCGGTCAGTTCCGGCACCGCGGATGCGACGATCTTCGCGGTGTCGAGGCGGTCGCGCACGCCGGCGAAGACGTCGCCGGTGCCGGGCTCCGCGACCCGGCCGCCCATCCGCTTCAGCCGCTCGCCGAACTCGGCCACCAGGTCGTCGCCGACGAGCGGAGCGAACAGCGGCAGCTCCGGCAGCGGGTAGTCACCCGCCGGGCGGTTCCTGCGGATGTCGGCCAGGATCCCGTCGCGGGCGCTCATCGACCCGTGTCCTTCATGCGGTTCTGCTTGTACCAGGCGTGGAAGGTCTGGCGCGGCGCCTCCGGCATCTCGCGCTTCTTCCCCCAGGTGTTGAGCGGATTGTAGACCGCGAAGCGCGGCAGGACCTTGAGGGCGGAATCCGCCGCACCGATCGCCGCCCGGTAGGCGGCCGGCCGCGACAGCACGGCGCCTGCCGCCTTCATCATGCCCTGCTTGAGCGCCGGGATCTGGTGCTCCTCGACCAGCACCTTCCGCCACGCGAAGATCTGCTCGTGAATGTTGATCTTCACTGGGCAGACGTTGGTGCAGGAGCCATTCATCGTAGAGGAAAACGGAAGCGTCGAGTATTTCCGCTTGTTGAAGGTCGGATCGATGATCAGCCCGATCGGCCCCGAATAGGTCGCCCCGTACGAGAGGCCGCCCGAGCGACGGTAGACCGGGCAGGTGTTCATGCAGGCGCCGCAGCGGATGCACTTCAGGGAGGTCCAGAACTCCTCCATGCCCAGCCGCTCCGAGCGGCCGTTGTCGACCAGCACCATGTGCATCTCGGTGCCCGTGCGGGGTCCGCGGAAATGCGAGGTGTACTGCGTGATCGGCGAGCCCAGCGCCGAGCGCGAGAGCAGGCGGATGAAGATGCCGAGATGTTCGGTCCTCGGGATGATCTTCTCGATGCCGATCGAGTGGATCTGCAGCGGCGGGACGTTGCCGGAGAGATCGGCGTTGCCCTCGTTGGTGCAGGTGACCACCGCGCCGGTCTCGGCGATGGCGAAGTTGCAGCCGGTCATCCCGGCATCCGCCTGCAGGATGTAGGGCCGGGTCGTCTCGCGCTGGCTCTCGGCGAGGTAATGGGCATCGTCGTTGTCGGGGTCGGTGCCGAGAGTCTTGGCGAAGACCTCGGCCACGTCCATGCGCGTCTTGTGGACCGCCGGGGCGACGACGTGGCTCGGCTCCTCGTTGTCGAGCTGCTGGATCCGCTCGCCGAGGTCGGTCTCGATCACCTCGATGCCGTTGGCCGCCATGTGATGGCGAAAGCCGCACTCCTCGGTGAGCATCGATTTCGACTTCACCAGCGTCCTGGCGCCGTGGCTCCGCAGGATCTCGAGGACGATCCGGTTGTGATCGGCGCCATCCTTCGCCCAGTGGACGTGCACGCCGTTCGCCTTCGCGGCAGCCTCGAACTGTTCGAGGTACTGATCGAGGTGGCTGAGGGTGTGCGTCTTGATCTGCGAGGCGAGGTCCCGCAGCTCCTCCCATTCGGGGATGCCGTGGGCCGAGGCGTCGCGCTTCTTGCGCAGGTCCCACAGGCGCTCGTCGTGGGCCGCCTGATGCAGCGGCGCGGCGAGGAACCGCTCGGCGGCCTCCGCTTGATCGATCGGCCGGTCGCCACGGACCTTCGCCCCGCGAGGCTGGGGCTCGCGGATCTGCGGCGCGCGGATCGGCTTCGATGCGGCCTCGGCGTGCTGGAGACGCCGGCCGTCCGGCGCCCGCGCGCTCTCGTCGTCGCGGGCACGCACCTCGGGATGGATGACGCCCTCGGCCTCGCGTGGATTGAGATCCTCGACGCTCATGCCGTGGCTCCGTTCAGCACCTGCGCGATGTGGATGTACTTCAGCGGCAGGCCCAGGCGTTCGGCGCAGCCTTTCTGGTGCATCAGGCACGAGGAATCCGCCGAGACGACGTATGCGGCACCGGCCCGGTTCTGATCGGCGACCTTGTCGTAGCCCATCTTGGCCGAGACCGCCGGCTCGAACACCGAAAACGTGCCGCCGAAGCCGCAGCACTCGTCCGGACGGGCCAGATCGACGAGTTCGACCCCGTTCACCAGGCGCAGGAGGTCGAGGGGCTTGGAGAAGTACGGCTTCACCAGCTCCGACGGTCGCGCGTGATGGATGCCGCGCAGGGCGTTGCAGTTCGTGTGGTAGGCGACCTTGTGAGGAAAATTCGCCCAGGGCAACGCCTCGACCTTCAGGACGTCGTGGAGGAACTCGACAAGCTCGTAGGTGCTGGCACGGACGTGGCGCACCGCGTCGGTCTGCGGGATCGCGGTCAGGTGCTCGCGCACCTGATGCACGCAGGATCCCGATGGCGCGACGACGTAGTCGAAGCCGGAGAAATTCTTGACGAACAGGGCCTCGGTCGCTGCCGCCTCAGCGTGGCAACCGGTGTTGGTCATCGGTTGGCCGCAGCAGGTCTGATCGAACGGATACTCTACCGTGCAGCCCAGCCGCTCAAGCAATTCGAGGGTGGCGATCCCAACCTCGGGCTCGAAGGCATCGACGTAGCACGGCACGAACAGGCCGACCCGCATGGTCCGACAACTCCCTGGATCGCCCGCCCCGGCGGTCTGGAACGGTTCGAGACTGACAGAAGGCTCTATCGGAAGGGGCACGGCTTGGCGAGGTCGCACGCTGCGTCACCGTGTGACAGCGCGGGACAACAATTCGAGTTTGCGTCGCCCGCCGGCCTGTCCGGCGACGAGCATTTCGGTGACGATAGCGCTGCAGCCGTGCCCCCCCGTCAGGCACTGGAATCGGCGACACGGGAAGTTTTTCCGGGGAGTCTGGTCGGGCGCTTGATTTCCGCGGCCTCAGAGTCGAAGGACGTCTCGAAACGTTCCGAAGAGATTATCGCCATGGACGAACTGCTCGCCCGCGTCACCGCTCGCACCGGGCTCGACACTGCGACCGCTCAGAGCGCCATCGGGCACATCCTGGCCTTCCTGCAGAAGGAAGGACCCGAGGACGAGGTCGGCCAATTGCTGGCCGCGCTGCCGGGCTCCGAGTCGCTCATCGCCGAATCGAATGCCGGCGAGGGCGGGGGCGGCGGCCTAATGGGCATGCTCGGCGGAATGATGGGCGGCGGCGGCGTCATGGCCCTCGGGCAGAAGCTGATGTCCGCCGGCGTGCCGATGGGTCAGATGCAGCCGCTCGGCCAGGAGCTGTTTGCCTTCGGCCGCGAGAAGGTGGGCGAGGACGCGATGGGTCCGATCATCGGCTCGATCCCCGGCCTCAACCAGTTCGTCTGACCAGACAATCGATGTGCGTCGCCGCACTGCATTCGGGATGCGCCTGGACGAACGTAAAAAAGTGGTTTCGGAGCGAAAGCTTGACGGAACCTGTCCACGCCATCCCCGTTATTCGGGATGCGGTCCGGATCGACGCCTTTGGCAGTGTCCGCGTCCGCACTCATGCAGGCCGGCCATGCCCGTCTTCGAAGCAAAGAATCTGGACAGCGAGTTCGAAGGGCAGGCTCTGCTCGCGGCGATCCTGCATCCCACTCGGGCGGCACAAACCCGAGCTCTGAGGCACGGACGGCTGCGGGCCGAGCGCGCGTCCGCCCTCGCTGATCCGATGACAATCGAGCCTCGCTTCCCGATCGCTCCCGGCGAGCTGGCTCCGACCGCCTGCCCAGGCCGCTGACGCGCAGCCGGCTGTTCGGCCGCCCTACCAGGGTTGTGGCGTGACCAAGCCTTGGCGTGTCACCACCACCCATTCCCGACCGTGCCGCTCGACACCTTCGACGCGACCGACACCCGGCAGAATGTCCCCCGGCGAGACCTCGACCAGGCGGCGACGGCGGTTTTCGAGGATCGCGGTTCCTTCGTACACGTCGCGCAACGCCCAGCCGTCGATGACGGGCGGCTTGTCGGTCGCTGCCGGCTTCACCTTCTGGTCGGCGACCTTGGCGTCCGCGACCTTCACCTCCGGCTTCGTTTCGACGTTGCGGGGGGGCTCGGCGAGACTTCCCGTCTGCGTCGGTTCCGCCTTGGTGACGGTCGGCGCCGCCGCCGTCCGCCGGTCGAGCTGGGCGGCGAGGCCGGCGAGCCGGGTGTTGTGCTCGCGCTCGACCTGCTCGAGACGCTCGCCGAGGGCGGCGCTCTTAGAGCCTAGATTTTTGTCCACCTGAGCGATGCGTTCGCCGAGGGCGCTGCTCCGCGTCGCAGCCTCCTTCCGCGCGGCATCCGTGGAGGCGCGCAGATCGGCCAGCACGGTGTGAAGCTGTGCGATGTCGCTCGCGAGCCGCGCAGTCTCGGTCCGGCCGGCATCGAGGGTCGTGCCGAGCGCCGCGATCGCGTCGGATTGGACGGATGCGGGGCGGGCCAGAGCGATCATGCCCCCGCCCAGGAGAGCGCCGATCGCCAGCGCCGCACCCGGAAGCGCGAGACGCTTCGGATCGATGGTCCGCAAAGCCGAGAACGCGGTGAGCCCGGCGGCGGGCGCCACCGTGGCTTCGCCCACGGCCGCTGCCGGCGCCTCCTTACCGGTCACGACAGCCTTGAGCAGGTCGGCCGGCGACACCGCTGGCATGGCCTCGATCTTCGTCATCGCCCCGAACTCCGCTCGCGGGATCCCGCTGCAAGCGTTCGTTAAGGACGTTTGTTTACGAAACCCTTACCGCGCGCCGGCGGTGCTCGCCGCCAGACCGCGCTTTTTCAGGAGCGGCTCGATGCTCGGCATCCGCCCCCGGAAGGCCGTGTAGGCTTCGCGCGGGTCGCGCAGGTTGCCGGCACCGTAGACGAAGGTCCGCAACCGTCGGGCCGTGTCCGGATCGAAGATGTCGCCGGCCTCGCGGAACGCGTCGAACGCGTCGGCGTCGAGGACTTCCGACCAGAGATAGCTGTAGTAGCCCGCCGCGTAGCCGTCCCCTGAGAAGATGTGGGCGAAGTGCGGCGTCCGGTGCCGCATGCTGATCTCGGAAGGCATGCCGATCCGCCGCAGCGCCTCGGCTTCGTAGGCGGGCACGTCGAGTCCGGCCTCGCCGTCGGCCGAGAGGTGCAGCGTCATGTCGACGATTGCCGAGGCGGTGTATTCCACCGTGGCGAAACCCTGATTGTAGGTCCGCGCCGCCAGCAGCTTTTGCAAAAGGGCGTCGGGCATCGGCTCGCCCGTGCGATGGTGCCTAGCGTGAGTGCGCAGAACCTCCGGCTGCTCCAGCCAGTGCTCGTAGAGCTGCGAGGGCAGCTCTACGAAGTCGCGCGACACCGCCGTCCCGGACAGAAGCGGGTACGTCACGTCCGACAGCAAACCGTGCAAGGCGTGGCCGAATTCGTGGAACAGCGTGCGGGCGTCGTCGAAGGACAGCAGCGTACTCTCGCCGTCGGGCGCCTTGGCGAAGTTCATCACGTTGACGATGATCGGCGTGACCGGCCCGTTCAGGCGCTCCTGCGAGCGGAACGCACTCATCCAGGCGCCGGACCGTTTCGACGCGCGGGCGAAGTAATCGCCGAGGAACAGGCCGACTTCCGAACCGTCGGGATTGCCAACCCGCCAGACGCGGACGTCGGGGTGATACCGGGGGACGTCGGACAATTCCGAAAAGGTCAGGCCGAACAGCCGCGTGGCGGTGTCGAACGCCGCCTGGATCATGCGCTCGAGGGGCAGGTAGGCCTTGATCTCGCTCTCGTCGAGGTCGTGCTCGGCGCGCCGGACCTTCTCGGCGTAGTGCCGCCAATCGTGGGCCTGGAGGGCGAAGTCATGGCCCTCCGCCTGGATCGTCGCCTGAAGGCGGTCGCGCTCGTCGGCCGCCCGTGCACGGGCCGGCGTCCAGACATCGCGCAGCAGCCCCGTTGCGGCATCGGGGCTCGCCGCCATGGTATCGTCGAGGGCGAAATGCGCGAAGCTCTCGAATCCGAGCAGACGCGCACGCTCGGCCCGCAACCGGATGATTTCGGCGATGATCGCGCGGGTGTCGGTGGCACCCCCGTTCTCGCCGCGGCGCGTCCAGGCCGCGTAGGCGCGCTCACGCAGGTCGCGCCGGGTCGAGAAGACCAGGAACGGCTCGATCAGCGAGCGGGACAGCGTGATGACGTGGCCGTCGAGACCGCGCTCCCTGGCGGCACTCTCCGCGGCGGCGCGCAGGAACGGCGGCAGTCCCGCCAGATCCTCCTCGCCCTGGAGCGGAAGCGTGAAGCTGCTCTCGTCCGCCAGGAGATTCTGGCTGAATCGGGTGCCCAGCTCCGACATCCGGGCCGCGATCTCGGCGATGCGGGCCTTGGCGTCGGGGCCGAGATCGGCGCCCGACCGCCGGAAGCGGATCCGATACCGGTCGAGCACCCGGCGCTCCTCCGGACCCAGACCCTCGGCCTCGATCGCCGAGATCCGCGCCCAGAGGTCGGGATTCAGGTAGATGGCGCTGCCGTGCCGGGCGAGCTTCGGACCGATCTCCCGCTCGATGGCCTGCAACTCGGGATTCGTGTGGCTGCCGGTCAGGTTGTAGAACACGCCGGCCACGCGATCGAGGGCGAGGCCGGCCCGCTCCATCGCTTCCACGGTGTTGCCGAAGGTGGCCGGGTCCGTCCGGGTCGCGATGGCGCGGATCTCCGCGTCGTGAACGGCGAGGGCCGCGTCGAAGGCCGGGCTGTAATGCTCCGGACGGATCCGATCGAAGGGCGGAAGTCCGTGCGGTGTGCTCCAGTGCGCCTCGCGGAAAGGATTGTCCTGCGGCAGGCTCGGAAGCCCGGCCTCTACTGCGTCCGACATGCGATCCTCAACGGTACGTCCCCGCGACGGCGAATCCCATCGCCCCGCCAGCGCGCCGACATGGGGTGCAGGGGCACGATCGGGAAGACAGTGGCCCGTTCGACGCGGCCGTCAACCGGTCGGGTGCGATCCGAATGGCGTCTCGCTCGTTTGTAGAGGCCCACGCCCACGCTTCGAGGCCCCATGCCGGGACGTATCCTGTCGATCCGCCGACCGTCCGCATTCCTGGCGGGCGCTGCCCTCGCCCATGCGCTCTGCCTGTTTCCGATCGCGCGAAGCCAGGCGGCCGAGGCACCGGCCCCCACGGTTCCGACCCCGCCGCCTCTGCCCCCGGAGCGCCCCGACGCGTTAAAGCCGCCCGCCGCTGCGAAGTTGGCGCTCCCGACGCCGCCGGCCCGTCCGCCGGAACTGACGCCGGCCGTCTCACTACCAGCCAAGGAGCCGACGAAGGACGCGGGCGGCGAGAGGCCGACCGAAACGGCCAGACCTGAGATTCCGTCGCCGCCGCCGACACCGCCGGGGCGCCCTCCGGAACTGACGGGCGAGGCGGCCCTGGCCCTCAAGGTGGCGCCGCCGGACGATACGGCCTGTCGGACGCGACTGAAGCGGCTCGGCGTCGATTTCGAGCCGCTACCACCCATCGCGGAGGGGCAATGCACCGCACCGCTGCCGCTCAAGGTGACGCGGTTCGCCGACGGGGTTGCGCTGCCCCAGGGCGCGACGCTGACCTGCCGCGCCGCCGAAGCGCTGGCGCGCTGGGTCACCGAGGTGCAGGTCGAGGCCGAGCGGACTCTGAAGCATCCGCTGACCGGCCTCGAACTCGGCGGGTCCTATGTGTGCCGCGGCCAGAACCACGACCTCGATGCCAAGCTGAGCGAGCACGCCTTCGCCAACGCCGCCGACATCATGGGTTTTACTTTTGCGGGCCGCGCGACCATCCCCGTGAAGGCGATGCCCGACGGATCGGAGGAGGCGCAGTTCCTCGGTTCGGTCCGAACCAAGGCTTGCGGCTTCTTTCGGACCGTCCTCGGGCCGGGCACGAACGCGGCCCATGCCAACCATCTCCACTTCGACGAGCGCGAGCGCAGCGCCGGTCACCGTCTCTGCGAATAGCCTCGCGTGGAACGTTCCGGCGGACTCGGCATTTCATGGCTCGGGAGCGCGCCCGCTCCCGGGAATGACGACGTCGATGATCCCGACATCCTGGCGGCCGGTTTGCGTGGCTCTCCTGGCGAGTTGCGTCGCCGCACATGGCGCGGCGGCGCGGCCGGCCAAGGTCAAGAAGGAGCAAACGCCTCAGAAGGCGCCGCTCACCGCCGATGCGGTGAATGCCGCATCCCTGGCCTCCCCCGACTCCGGCAAGGCCAACGGATCGAAATCCGGAGCCCGGGCGCGCAGGATCAAGGCTTCCGACGAAAAGCCCGACGCGCTGATCATCAAGGCGCAGGTCCTGCTCGATCGCGCGCACTTCTATCCCGGGGCGATCGACGGCCTGAAAGGCGACAATTACCGGCGCGCGCTCTCGGCGTTCGCGGTGGCACAGGGTCTTCCCGCCACGCAGGCGTTGACGCAGGAGGTCTGGGACAAGCTCCAGGCCTCCAGCGATAAACCGGTCGTGACGGATTATACCGTCACGGATTCCGACGCGTCGGGACCCTATGTCGACCGGATCCCGCCCAAGATGGAGGAGCAGGCCGATCTCAAGGCGTTGGACTACACCAACCCCCGCGAGATGCTGGCCGAGCGCTTCCACATGGGCCGCGATCTCGTCAGCGCCCTCAACCCCGGCAAGCCCCTCGACAAGGCGGGAACGACGATCGTGGTCGCGGCCGTGGATCCGATGGGCCTGGACAAGCCGAAGGGCAAGGACCTTCCTCAGGAACCGAAAGTGGAGCGCATCGAGGTCGACAAGTCGAGCCGAGACGTCCGCGCCTTCGATGCCAACGGGAAGCTCCTGGCCTACTATCCCGCCTCGATCGGCAGCGCCGAGAAGCCGGCGCCCAGCGGCGACACCAAGGTGAAGGGCGTCGCCTTCGATCCCGATTACACCTACAATCCGAAATACGCGTTCAAGGGCGTGAAAGCACAGCACAAGTTCACGATCCAATCAGGCCCCAACAATCCGGTTGGCCTGGTCTGGATCGACCTGGCGATCCCGAGCTACGGGATCCACGGCACGCCGGAGCCCGAAAAGGTCGGAAAGACCGAATCCCACGGCTGCATCCGACTGACCAACTGGAACGTGCGTGATCTCGCGTCTCATGTGACGCGCGGGGCCAAGGTCAGCTTCAAGGACGATTGACCCGCAGCGGACGCCCGCTCGCGCGACCCCGCGCACAAAAATGTATCATCGGTTAACATAGCGGCGTCACTGGCATCCGGAACGGGCCGAGAACGCTTGACACACTGCTGAATACGGGCGACCCCTCGTGCAGTCTCGCGGGCCGCCCTTCGAGCCGCGTTCAGACATCCGGACGCTGCTCAACAGGTGCGCGGGGCTCGACAAACCGCACGGCAAGATCCCCGGTGACGGGGGCGTTCGAAGGGAAGACGGCCCGGCGTGATTGCTGACCCCAACGATGACGTTCTCCAAGGTGTCCGCGTTCTCGTCGTCGAAGACGAGGCCGCGATCTCGATGCTGTTGGAGGACATGCTCCTCGATTTCGGCTGTGCCGTCGTGGGGCCTGCTGCGCGGCTGTCCTCAGCCTTGGAAATGGCTTCGCAGGAAACATTCGAGGTTGCCATCCTCGATGTGAACGTCGCCGGTGAGCCGATCTATCCGGTGGCCGAGGCCATCGCGAAGCGCGATCTACCGCTCGTGTTCTCGACCGGCTATGGCGGCGCGGGCATTCGCGAACCGTTCCGCGATCGGCCTGTCGTCCAGAAGCCGTTCAGCCAGGCCGACCTCAAGCGCACCTTGATCGGAGCGATCCGGGCTGCCCGCGCCTGACGCTGGCGCCCGCCCGGGGGCTGCTCCCGCAGCCTCCCTCCGGCCCTTGCCCTCTGCCTGACCGCTCCCTCCCGACCGCGCGGGTGCGACCGCTCGGGATCGGCGCCTCAGAGCCCTTCGATCGGGAAGACGTTCTCGACATGGGCCGGCCAGCCCCGGGCGCCGACGAAGACGGCATCGGCGCGGAACGTCGCACCGCCACTCCATGCGTTGCGTCCGATCCAGGCGCGCACCGCCCGCGAGAACCGACGACGCTTGGCCGCGTCGATCGCCTCCCGTGCATCGTCGCGCCGGGCGCGCGCCTTCACCTCCACGAACACGACGGTGTTCCAGCGCTTCACGACGAGGTCGATCTCGCCGCCGGCGAAGCTCACCCGTCGGCCGATCGGCCAGTAGCCCTTGAGCATCAAGGCGGCGAGCGCGAGCCACTCGGCGTGGTGGCCCCGCAGATAGGCGGCGCGGCGCCTGCCGGAGCGGTCCGGCAGAACCCCGTTCATCCCTGCCCCCGCGCAAGTGCCAGCGCCCGCGTGTAGATGAGCCGGCGGGGCTGGCCGGTCTCGTCGGCCACGAGGCTCGCGGCGTCCTTGATCGAGTGCCGTTCGAGGGCTGCCAGGATCAGCGCGTCCAGGGTGGCATCGCTGTCCGTGGGCCGCTCCGGGGCGGTTGCCGCACCGATGATCACGACGATCTCACCCTTCGGCGGTCCTTCCTGGGCGAACCGTTCGCTCAGGCTGCCCAACGTATCGCGCCGTATGGTTTCGTAGAGCTTGGTGAGTTCGCGGGTTACCGCCGCCGGACGCTCCGGGCCGAGTACCGCGGCGGCATCGGTCAGCATGTCCGGCAAGCGGTGGGGCGACTCGAACAGGACCAGCGTTCCGGGCACGTGGAGCAGGGCCTCGAGACGGTTGCGTCGGGCACCGGCTTTCTGCGGCAGGAAGCCCTCGAAGAAGAAGCGGTCGGTGGGAAGACCGGCTGCGACCAGCGCCGTCATCACCGCCGACGGGCCGGGAACCGGCGTGATGGCGATCCCGGCCTCGATGACGGCCTGAACGAGCTTGTAGCCGGGATCGGAGACCAGCGGCGTGCCGGCATCCGAGACCAGAGCCAGGGCCTCTCCGGCCCGAAGCCGTGCGACCATCCGCTCGCGCACCGCGTCGTTGGAATGTTCATGATAGGCGAGCAGCGGCGTCGTGATCCCGTAATGCGCCAGCAGGTTCCGGGTGACCCGGGTGTCCTCGGCCAGGACCGCGTCGGCGGCCGCCAGCGTCGCCAGCGCGCGGATCGTGATGTCGCGCAGGTTGCCGATAGGGGTCGCGACGATGTGCAGGCCCGGTGCCAGGGGCTCGGCCTCGCTCGCGAGGCCGAAAGCCGTAAAAGTGGTGCGGCGCGGTCGGTCGGGGGCGAGCTTCGGGGACGGGCCTCGGGTCGGGGCGGCGAGCCCAGGGTCTTCGAATCGGCGGGTCATCACCGGCGATCTTGCCACACCGGCCGCCGCGCGTCGCGGCAAGGTCATGCAACCGGGGGCAAGTCCGCGGCACCGCGTTTACATTTCGAAATCCGGCAGTCAGGCTGGCCTTCATGCTCGAAGGAGTTCGCGCCATGGCGCGCCCGACAAGCGCGCGGGACCGTCTCGTGCGCGTCACCGCCCGGTCCGCTGCGATGGGCGCCGTCCTGCTGTCGCTGGGCGCCTGCGTCGGCACCGATCTGGCCCGGCGCCGGCCGGGACCGGAGGCCGACCTGACGCCGCCGGCCGCCGTACCGGAGGCGCAGGCGCTCACGCCAGCCGCGCCGGTTTTGCCCGCCGCGGGCGGCGGCGCGCGCATCGGCGCGGGCACCGTGAAGGTCGCCCTCGTGCTGCCGTTGACCGGCCAAGGCTCGACGGTGGGCGCGGCCATGCGCAACGCGGCGCAGCTCGCCTTCGACGAGGCGCAGCAGCCGGATCTCACGATCCTGGTCGAGGATGACCGGGGCAGCCCGGACGGTGCCCGGGACGCGACCCAGGATGCGCTGCGTCAGGGGGCCGAGATCGTGCTGGGGCCGCTCTTCGCCGGCTCCGTCCAAGCCGCCGCGACTGTGGCGAAGACGACCGGCAAGCCGGTGATCGGGTTCTCGACGGACGCGACCGTGGCCAACCGCGGCGTCTACCTGCTGAGCTTCCTGCCCCAACCCGAGGTCGACCGCGCGGTCGAGGATTCCGTCGCCGATGGCAAGCGGTCCTTCGCGGCGCTGATTCCGGAGACGGCCTACGGCAACGCCGTCGAGGCGGAGTTCCGGGAGGCCGTCGCCCGCAAGGGTGCGCGGGTGGCCGCCGTGGAGCGCTACCCGGCGGGCGCACCCGTCGCTGCGGTGGAACGGCTGGCGCGGGTCGTCGCCGGGCCGGGCGCCACCGCCGACGCGCTGTTCATCCCGGACACGGCAGACGCCATGCCGACCGTGGCGGCGGCGCTCACCAAGGCCGGCTTCTCGCCGGCCCGAGTGCGCCCCGTCGGGACTGCCCTCTGGAACGAGCCGGCACTCTTCGCGCTCCCCGCCCTTCAGGGGGGCCGCTTCGCCGGCCCGGACCGCACCGGCTTCTCCAACTTCAGCGACCGCTATCAAGCCCGCTTCGGCGCCGTGCCGCCGCGGGTCGCGTCGCTGGCCTACGACGCCGTCATGCTCGTCGGCGCCTTGTCCCGCCGGTACGGTTCGCAGCGCTTCGCGGAGACGACCCTGACCAACGGGTCGGGCTTCGCAGGCATCGACGGGACCTTCCGGTTCCGGCCGGACGGGCAGAGCGAGCGCGCCCTGGCGGTCTACGAGATCCGCAACAACGCCGCGACCCCGGTCAGCCCGGCACCCCGGGTCCTGGCGAAGCCCGGGATCTGATCAGGCCGCGAGGTCGGCCACCAGGGCGTTCAGGACCGGCGCCCCCTGGGCCGTGGCGGCGATGCGACCGCCGGGCAGCCGCGCCAGCAGGCCGTCGCCGATCAGCATGCCCACACGGTTGCCGTTCAGCGGGCGCCCCTTCAGATCCGCGTAGCGGTCCGGATCGATCCCTTCGCGGAGCCGCAGGCCCATCATCAGGAACTCGTCGGCCTGATCGGCGGCCGACAGCGCCTCGGTCGCGACGACGCCGTGGCCGTCGTGCTCGACCCGGGCCAGCCAGCCTTCCGGGGAACGCTCGGTGATGGTCCCGATCCGGCCGCCGGACGTGACAAGCCGCCCATGGGCTCCCGGGCCGATGCCGGCATATTCGCCGTAACGCCAGTAGAGCAGGTTGTGGCGCGATTCCGCGCCGGGCCGGGCATGGTTCGAGATCTCATAGGCCGGGAGGCCAGCCTTCGCGCAGAGATCCTGGGTGACATCGTAGAGCACGCGCCCGGCATCGTCGTCCGGCGTGACCAGCCTGCCGGCCGCGGCCAGGGCGTGGAACGGCGTCCCCGGCTCGATGGTGAGCTGGTAGAGCGAGAGATGCTCGGCGGCCCGGGACAGCGCCTCGCCGAGTTCCGCCCGCCAGAGCTCCGAAGTCTGGCCGGGCCGGGCATAGATCAGGTCGAAGGACGTCCGTTCGAAGACCGACTGCGCCAAGTCGATCGCCGCGAAGGCCTGCGCGGCGTCATGCAGGCGGCCCAGCGTTCGAAGCGACACGTCGTCGAGGGCCTGGATGCCCAGGGAGACCCGGTTCACGCCGGCCGCTCGGTAGCCGCGGAAGCGGTTGGCCTCGACGCTCGACGGGTTGGCCTCCAGGGTGATCTCGGCGTCCGCTGCGACCGGCCAGTGGGCCGCCACGGCCTCAAGCAGGCCGGCCACCGTCGCAGGCTGCATCAGCGAGGGAGTCCCGCCGCCGAGGAAGATGCTGGTAACGGTTCGGCCGGGGGTGCGGGCTGCGGTGTGGGCGATCTCCGCGCGGAAGGCTGCGAGGAAGCGCGGCTCATCCACGCCCGCGTGGCGGACGTGGCTGTTGAAGTCGCAGTATGGGCACTTCGCGGCGCAGAAGGGCCAGTGCAGGTAGATGCCGAAGCCCGCGTCGCGGGTCGGGTGGTCCGGGCCGTTGAATGACATGATGGCCGGGATGTGAGCGCGGACGTGCCGTTTGGCAATCAGGTTCCGGACGCGAGACAGGCCCGGCTCAGCTTCACGAAGGCCCGGGCGCGGTGCGAGAGGCCATACCCCTTCTGCCAATCGACGCCGTGCTTCTCCTCGGCCGTCATTTCGCCGAAGGTGCACTCGTGCCCGTCCGGCCGGAAGATCGGGTCGTAGCCGAAGCCCGCGGTCCCGCGCGCCGCGACCAGGTCGCCGAAGACCCGGCCCTCGAACAGCTCGGTGTGGCCGTCCGGCCAGGCGAGCACCAGGGCCGAGACGAAGTGCGCTCGGCGGTCCGCCATGTCGCGCCTGTCGAGTTCGGAGAAGATCCGCGCCATCGCGCCGGCGAAATCCTTGGTCGGGCCAGCCCAGCGGGCCGAGAAGATGCCCGGCGCCCCGTCGAGGCCGTCCACGCACAGGCCGGAATCGTCCGCGAAGGCGGGAAGGCCCGTGGCGACGGCGGCCGCCTGGGCCTTGATCGCCGCATTCTCGGCGAACGTCGTGCCGGTCTCCTCAGGCTCGGGCAGGCCGAGGTCACCTGCCGAGACCGCCGCGACCCCGAACGGCGCCAGCAGCTCGCGCATCTCGACGAGCTTGCCGGCGTTGTGGGTGGCGATCACCACCTTCCCGGTGAGGCGCCGGCTCACGCGAGGGCCTCCTTCTGGAGGGCGACAAGCCGATCGGTGCCGGCGCGGGCCAGACCAAGCAGGTCGATGAGCTGCTCCTGCGTGAACGGCTCCATCTCGGCGGTGCCCTGCACCTCCACGATGCCGCCCCGGCCGGTGAGCACGAAGTTGGCGTCGGTCTCGGCGGCCGAGTCCTCGGCATAGTCGAGGTCGAGGACCGGGGTCCCCTTGTACAGGCCACAGGACACGGCGGCGACGTGATCGCGGAGCGGATCGACCGAGATGATCGAGCGCGTCCGCATCCAGGCGAAGCAGTCGTGCAGGGCCAGCCAGGCGCCGGTGATGGCGGCTGTCCGCGTGCCGCCGTCGGCCTGGATCACGTCGCAGTCGATCGTCACCTGACGCTCGCCCATGGCCGGAAGGTTGGTGACCGCACGGAGCGATCGGCCGATCAGCCGCTGGATCTCCTGCGTGCGCCCGGAGGGCTTGCCGGAACCGACCTCGCGGCGGGTGCGTTCGTGCGTCGCACGGGGAAGCATGGCGTACTCGGCCGTGACCCAGCCCTTACCCGAGCCGCGCAGCCACGGGGGTGCCCGCTCTTCCAGCGAGGCGGTGCAGAGCACCCGGGTGTTGCCGAAGCTGACGAGGCAGGACCCCTCGGCGTAGCGCGAGACCGCGCGCTCCAGGGTGACGGGCCGCAGCTCGTCGGCGGCACGCTTGGAAGGCCGCATTGCGGGCCCCTTCTGTCGAGAGTGTCGAGGGCCGGGCTCTTAGGCCGGCGCGCCACCGCGGGCAAGCATCGCCTTACGGATTGATCCGGGCGGGACGGTTGGACATGATCGGACCACAGGATGATTGCGTGACACACCCCAGTCCCAACCTTTCCAACGGCCAATCCATGCAGGCGCTCGCCGCCCTCAATGAGCGTGCCCGTGAGATCTTCCGGCAGATCGTCGAAAGCTATCTGACGACGGGCGAGCCGGTCGGCTCCCGCAATCTGGCTCGAATCCTGCCGATGGCGCTCTCGCCGGCTTCGATCCGGAACGTCATGGCGGATCTCGAGCATTCCGGCCTGATCTTCGCGCCCCACACCTCGGCCGGACGCCTCCCGACCGAGCTGGGGCTGCGGTTCTTCGTCGACGCGATGCTCGAACTCGGCGACGTCAGTCAGGACGAGCAGACGCGCATCGAGGCCCAGATGCGCGCCGCCGCCTCGGGGCACACCTTCGAAACGGCGCTTGCTGAGGCATCGACCATGCTGTCGGGCGTCTCCCGCGGGGCCGGAGTCGTCCTGACCACCAAGGCGAACGTGAACCTGAAGCACATCGAGTTCGTGCGCCTGGACCCGGCCCGCGCCCTGGTGATCCTGGTCTCGAACGACGGCTCCGTGGAGAACCGTCTCGTCGACCTGCCGCCGGGCCTGCCGGCGGGGGCGCTCCAGGAGGCGACGAATTTCCTCAACGCTCGCCTGCAGGGCCGCACCCTCGGGTCCCTGCGCGCCGAGATCGAGGCAGGCCGCAAGGCGATGAAGCGCGAACTCGACGCGATCACCGAGCGCCTGGTCGACGCCGGCCTCGCGACGCCGGTCGGCCCCATGGAGGCGCGCCAGTTGATCGTGCGCGGACAGGCCAACCTGCTGGACGACCTGCGCGCGGTCGAGGATCTCGAGCGCATTCGCCTGTTGTTCAACGATCTTGAGACCCAGAAGGATGTCATCGACCTCCTGGCCCGCGCCGAGGGCGGCGACGGCGTGCGCATCTTCATCGGATCGGAGAACAAGCTGTTCTCGCTCTCGGGCTCGTCGCTGATCGCCGCGCCGTTCCGGGACGGATCGCAGAAGATCGTCGGCGTCGTCGGGGTGATCGGCCCGACCCGACTGAATTACGCCCGCATCGTGCCGATGGTCGACTACACCGCCCGCGTCGTTTCGAAGTTGCTGGACGGTGGACGGTAAGGCGGCGACGCTGGCCGCGCCAACCGTGCCGGCGGCGGGAGCCACGATGCAGGCGGCTACCCCGCGCGACGTCCGCCGGTCGAGGCTTGAACCGCAGCGCCGATGCGGTGGTCCTTACGTCTGTCTGACGAGTGATCGAGGCGGTCTGAATGTCACGTGGTTTCGATGCCATGGCGCGCTGAGGACGGACCCGCGCCAGACTCGGCGCAGGTGCAATCCGAGGCGGGTCTCGATCGCGATTTCGGGAAAAACGCCGCGCGCCGTACAGAACCCTCGCTGGCCGGCGCGCGGCTGCCGATCAGGCCGGGATCACGTCGACGATCTCGTAGGTGTCGGGATCGATGATTACGATGTCGTCGCGCACGAGAATGAACTCGTAGCCCTCGTATTCCGGCACGATCGACACGATGGCCGGCGGCAGCCGGTGCAGCGTCACCGACCGCGGGATCGCGGTGCCGACCGCCAAGCCGAAAGCCACGTCCCGGAGCGGCGAGACACCGAGGCGGGTGATCGAGCTGCGGAACTCCGTCCGCTGCCGCGTATCCAGCCGCCCGACCGCGCCGCGGACGGAGCCGTGCTCGCGGGCGCCGGCCCGACCGCCCCGCTCCCCGGCAGAACCGCGACCGCCCCGATCAGGCCCGGCCGCGTCGCGGTTGCCGCGTTCGCC